>JANOTV010000195.1:0-6785 GCA_031416495.1 Gemmatimonadota bacterium | reverse complement strand
ATGCGCGGTGGAGCCGAGAAGAGGTGCCGCAATCCGAGCACGTCGCGGTAGAAGGCCGTGGCACGCTCGATGTTGCGGACGTCGAGGGCCACCTGGCCCACCTTCTCGATCTGCAGTGGCATGGTTCACTCGGCAGGGGTTCGCATTGACCGCTGATATCATGGCAATACCCGCACCGGGTCACAAGTCGGATGCGCCCGCGACGCCACCTTCCACCTTATCTCTTTGCCGGCTCCAGCCGCACAACCGACCGCATTCCTTCGCCCTTATTGTCCAGCACCAGGTAGATGAACCCGTCCGTCCCCTGACGCACGTCGCGCACGCGGCCGATGCGCTGGGCGAGGAGTTCCTGGCTCATCACGCGTTTCCCGTCGAGAGTGAGGCGCGCGAGGCGTTCGCCGACCATGCCGCCGACGAAGAGGTTGCCGCGCCAACCGGGGAACTTGTCGCCCGTGTAGAAGAGCAGGCCCGACGTCGCGATCGAGGGCACCCAGACATTCACTGGCTGCTCCATGTCGGCCCTGGTCGTGCCCGAATGGATCGTGGTGCCGCTGCCGTAGTTCACGCCGAAGCCGATCACCGGCCAGCCGTAGTTCTTGGCTGGCTCGATCACGTTCAACTCGTCGCCGCCCTGCGGCCCGTGTTCGACTCCGAACAGCACGTTCGTGCCCGGCTGCACGGTCAGGCCCTGCATGTTGCGGTGGCCGTAGCTCCAGATCTCCGGCAGCGCGTCGGTGCGGCCGACGTACGGATTGTCGGCAGGTACGCGGCCGTCATCATACAGGCGAAGGACCTTGCCGTGATGCGTCGTCAGCAGCTGCGACGGATGCTGCTCAAGGTCGCCCGATGGCGGTGACTGACGGTCGCCGACGGTGATGAAGAGGTAGCCGGCGCTGTCGAAGGCGAGGCGCGAGCCGTAATGGCCGCGTCCCGTGGACCAGACCTTCGTCTCGATCACTTCCTGCATGTTCGTGAGCCGGTCGTTCTCGAAGCGGCCGCGCACGATCGCCGTGGTGCCCTGCGTGCCATCGGCGTTGGGCTTGGAGTAGCTCAGGTAGACGAGGCGGTTCGTGGCGAACTTCGGATGCAGCACGACATCGAGCAGGCCGCCCTGTCCACCCACGCGCACCGCCGGCACGCCGGCCACAGGCTCCGGCACCAACGCGCCCTTCCGCAGGATGCGCAGACGGCCCGCGCGCTCCGTCACCAACATGTCGCCATTCGGAAGGACGGCGAGCGACCACGGGTTCTCGAGACCGGTCGCGACCGTGACGATCGTGTAGTCGTGCTCAGCGGAGCGCTGCGTCGCGTTCTGCGCGACGGCGGGCTCTGCCAGGACCGCGAGGAACAGTGCAGGGGCGATGGTGCGAGCGAACATGTGGTTGTCTCTCCGGGGGACGATTCTGGCGCTCTGGTGCGTCTGCGGAAAATGACTTCCTGTGGGCGGATGGCACAAGTTCGGGTGGCCCTTCGGCCAGCCGGGCGTTCCGCTCAGAACGCCCGCTCCGACGAGACTGACAGCCGCATCTAGCAGTTGAGAGTCCCACCATGCGGTAGGTCCCTGTAATCGATGACACAGCGCGTGGCACCCGTCGGTCCCTCGATTGGTGCCACGCGCTGATGCCAGGGGCTATCGGAGTCCGATAGCGGTTCGCGAAAGACTAACTCCGCCGGCTCGTCCGGGCCGGTCAGTGGTTGCGGCCGCCGTTGCCATTGCGCGGCTTTGCTGTGCGCTCGGCGGACTTCGTGGAACGCGGGCTGCTGGCGGACTGTCCCCGCGCCGTCGTGCGCGGCGCTGCGCGGGGCTCGGAGCGGCGCGCCGAGCGGGGAACCGTGCTGCGGATGCGTTCCGGCTGCGTACGCTGGGGCTGCGCGCGCTGGGGCTCTGCCCGTGGCGTCCGCGTGACGGCGGCCACGCGGCGTGCAGCGTCGAGCCGGTTGTCCGGTGCCGTCCTGCGCTCCGGCGTGGCCCGCTCCGGCGCGCGGCCAGGCTGCGTGCGCTGAGGCGACCGCTCTCTGCGACCAGAACGATCCCACGACGGCGAGTCCGCGACCCGGCGGTCGACGGTGCGACCACCATTGTTGCGATCATCGCTCCGACCGCGGTCATCCTGGCGGCCACGGCCGCGATCCCATGACGGTCCATCGTTGCGGTCGTGGTCACGGCGCTGTGCGACGCGGCGGTCCTCATGGTCGCGCCGACGATCCTCATGGTCGCGTCGGCGGTCCCACGAGGCACCGCGATGCACGGCCGTGTATCGCGACATCTTGCGGTAGTCGACGCGACGGTTGATCACCGTGTGGTTGATCACGATGGTCGTGTGGCGCGGGTTCACATAGATGTTGTTGACCACGACATGCTGGCGCGACCGGTGGTACCACTTGTTCCGGTGGCGGTGCGTGTCCCACCCATGGTAGTAGACATGGCGCTGGTGCCAGTCCACGTCGTAGTTCAGCCACACGCCGATGGGGAACCCGATGCCGAACGACCAGTCGCTGCGGTACATGCCGAGGTACACGACGGGCCGGTGGTAGACGACGATGGGATCGTACACCGGCACGTAGACCACGTAAGGACGCGCAGGCTCGATGTAGATGACTTCCCGCTCGACGCGCACTTCCTGCTCGGCGGTCGACACCAGGTTGCCCTGCGCGCGCGCCATGCTGCGCAGTCGCTGCACCGAGGCCATCACGTCGCCGGGCTGCGACGCATGCGCCTGTCCAAGCGCGATCGTCCAGTCGATGCGGTCGGCCATGAGGTTGAGCACGGGCGCGTAATGCGCCACGGCCCGCACGCTGATCTCCCATGGCTGCTGATCGATGCCGGCGGTGCCGTTCACGCGCACGTAGCGCGCTGCGGCCTCCACGTCGTCGGGATAACTCGCCGCGACGAGCACCTGCGCAAGGATCGGGTCGGGATACAGCGCGACGGGCGCGAGGAGGTTGTCGAGCTCCTCGGTGGTATACCGTTCCTGCTGCTGGTAAGTCGCCTGCGGCACCTGCGCGGGCAACATCGCCATCGGCAACACCAACGCCGTGATGACAAGAAGCGCTCTCATCGTCCTCTCCTTCTGACCCGGCCCAGCTCGACGGTGAACCGGAATCAATGTGCGTGAGTGCCACAGGGGTCGTGGAGCGTCGACACGAAACCCTTCGCGGCCTCCTACTGCGCGGTACAAGCGGTTGTTCCCATCTTCCAAACGATGTCTCAGCGGGGAAAAACGCCCTGATGCGAATGGACACGAAGTGGACACCACGGTGACCTGACGAGTGGACAGTTCATGCCCATGATCCGGCGCAAACGCGCATCAATGCACCTGCGTGAGCCATCCATGCGTGTCCTCGCTTGTTCCGCTGACGATGCCGACGAATCGCTCCTGCAGCGCGCGGGTGATCGGTCCCGGCTGTCCGTCGCCCACGGGGAGCTTGTCGACGCTTCGCACCGGCGTGATCTCGCTCGCGGTACCGCACACGAAGAGCTCATCACATGTATACAACACTTCTCTCGAGAGCGGCTGCACGGACACGGACAGGCCGAGATCCGCCGCGAGCTTCACCACGGTGTCGCGCGTGATGCCGGGGAGCAGCGTGCCGTCGATGGGCGGCGTGTAGAGCACGCCGCCATCTACCGCGAAGACATTCTGTCCGGAGCCCTCGCTCACCATGCCGTCCGGGCCGAGTGCGATCGCTTCGTCATAGCCGTTCGCGAGCGCTTCCATCTTGATGAGCTGGCCACCGAGGTAGTTGCCGGCGATCTTCGCCATCGCAGGGATGGTGTTGGGTGCGACGCGGTGCCAGCTCGCGACGCAGGCATCGACGCCGTTGACCAGCGCGCCCTCGCCGAGGTAGGCGCCCCATATCCAGCAGGGGATGTACACCTCGACTGGGCTGTCGAATGGGACCATGCCGGCCGCGCCGTATCCGCGCAGCACCATCGGCCGCACGTAGCAGGCGTCGAGCTTGTTGCGGCGCACGAGTTCACGCGTGGCCTCGACCAGCTCCTCCATGCCGTATGCCACCGGCATGCGATAGATCTTGCACGAGTTGAACATCCGCTTGAGATGCTCGCGGAGCCGGAAGACCGCGGGTCCCTTGGGGGTGGAGTAGCAGCGGATGCCCTCGAAGACCGCGGAGCCGAACTGGACGGAGTGCGCGAGGAGATGGATCTGGGCGTCATTCCACTTGATGAACGTGCCATCGCGCCAGATGAACTCGGACTCGTTGAGCGGGGCCATTGTTTGACGGGGGGAGGTGATGATGCAATGCTCGGGCGCAGGTGGCTGCCGTGCGCTGAGATGGCGACCTACAGCAACGACCTGATCCAGCCTCCATCGACCGCGATGCTCTGTGCCGTGATGTAACTCGCCTGCTCGGACGCCAGGAACGCGGCCAGCGCCGCGAACTCCTTCGGCTCGCCGACGCGCCCCATCGGGATCTGGCTCTCCCATGCGGCGAACGCCTCTTCGCGCGAGATGCCCTTCGACTTCGAGTGCGCCGCCGCGAGCGCATCGAGACGCTCGGTGCGCGTGTAGCCCGGCATCAGGTTGTTCACCGTGATGTTGAACGGCGCCACTTCGTTCGCGAGGGTCCGCGCGAAGCCGGTGACGGCGGCTCGCACGCTGTTCGACAGGATCAGCCCATCTACCGGCTGCTTCACCGCGATGGACGTCACGTTCATGATGCGTCCCCAGCGACGTTCCTTCATGCCCGGGAGCACGGCGCGCGTGAGATTCACCACGCTGTCCAGGTTGTGCGCGATGGCACGGCGCCAGGCATCGGCGTCATGGCTCTCGAACGGTCCCGGGGGCGGACCGCCGGCATTCGTCACGAGGATGTCCACCTTGCCGAACCGCTCGATCGCCGCGGCCACCGCAGCCTCGACCTCAGCCGGCACCGACACATCGGCCACCACGCCCAGTGCCTTCACGCCGAAGCGATCCTCGAGCTCGGTCGCGCGCGCATGGATCTCCGCGGACCGGGCGCAACAGGCGACCTGCACGCCCTCCGCCGCGAGCGACTCGGCGATCGCGCGTCCGAGTCCCCGGCTTGCCGCCGCCACGAAGGCGACGCGGCCCTTCAGTCCGAGATCCACGGTGCGCTACTTGCTGTTGTGGAAGTAGGCGTCGGTGTGGTTCAGCCAGTCGGCGCGCGGCGGGTTGAAGACGTCCACATCGAGCGTGTCCTCGAGAGCCTCGGCCTTGTGCCAGACGTTCGACGGGATGTGCAGCACCTCGCCCGTGCCGACATCGACCACTTTGCCGCCATCTTCACCAAGCCAGAACCGCAGCTTGCCTTCCAGGATGTAGGTGATCTGCTCGTTGATGTGCTGATGCTTCGGAACGATCGCTCCCTTGGCGAGGTAGACATGCGCAAGCATGAGCCCCTGGCCGGTGACGAGACGACGCGTGATCTGGTCGGTTACCCGTTCCTTCGGCATGTCGTCCCAACGGTGGAACGTGCAGTCCGTGGCGCTCGTGTTGATCGAAGTCATCTGATGGGTCAGGTCTGGAGACAGGGAAGGACGTAGCTGATCGTCAAAATGTACAAGCGTTGACACTCCACGGCATTGATCTCCGTATTTTGCTCGGCTCCGAAGTTCGCGTCCTCCCGGTACCATTGCCACGAACCGGCACCACCACCAGCAAATGGAGGGTCCCATGACCTCGGTCCTCGTGCGCGCACGTCGCGCCGCCGTGCCCATGTTCGCCACATTGTTCCTGCTCTCCGCCTGCAGTGGCGAAGAGGGACCGACGTATCCCGCGTCGTTCGATCCCGCCGGCGTGCGCGCCGACCTCACGGTCGCGTCGGCGCTCTACAGCGCTCCGGCCACCGAGAGCTTTGGTGCTGCCGGCTTCATGATCGACTTCGCGCTCGGCGGATTCGGTGGCGGTGGTTTCATGTTCGAGTCGCCGGCGCTGCTGCTGAGCGGTCCGATCAAGACCAATGCGCCGACCGCAGCGCGCCTGCGGGCGCAGGCCAACGTCAGCATGGCGAGCGCCCTGCCCGCAGAAGCCATCGGCAAGACGTTCGAGTTCGACCTGACACTCAATGAATACGTGGTTGGCACGCGCCGCGGCGCCCCGACGAACGGTGTGCGCTTCGTGCTCTATTCGATGGATCCCGAGTTCGATATGCCGTTGGAGCCCCTCGTCGAGACCGGATACGTCGATCTCTCCCGCACCGGCACCGGCAACAACACGGTAGCGCTCGTCGAGGTGTTCGGCACCGGTCCGTCGCCGATGAAGTATCTCGAATACTCGGCAAAGTTCTCGGGCTCCGCGCTCGAGATGGCTGGCTTCGCGCAGAACGCGAGCGACCGGCTCGCGTTCTCACTCAAGACGAGTTTCTCGCTCACCACCGAGACGGTCATCGTCATCTGGCGCACCTCGATGCCCTCGCGGAACCTCGTGACGCGGCTCAGGCAGACGTTCGTGGACGGTGACAACCCGCGCTATGGCATCGACGCAGCCGTCATCAGCCCGTCTGGCTACATCGATCTCGACGGTACCATCAGGGAGTTCAGCGGTGGCGTGCTCGTGGTGAAGGTGAACGGCCAGACCTTCGCCCGGATGGAGCTGGCGAGCGGTGAGGATGAACTGCCGTCCATCACCAACGCGTCGGGCGGACCGCTGACCGCGCAGGAAGAGGAGACGTTGGGACAGATCTTCTTATGGTTCGCGGGCGTCTTCCTCACGTATATCAAGCTCCTGGCGCCGCTCGGCGCGCTGCTGGACATCGCCGTCTAGCAGGCAAGGCACCCGTCGGGAGGAACTTTCGGGGCATGT
>JANOTV010000194.1:0-2282 GCA_031416495.1 Gemmatimonadota bacterium | reverse complement strand
CGCCGCCCGGCACCTGCTCCCCGGTCGGGGCCCGGCCGGGCTCGCGATAGTACTCCCTGATTATCGACGACGCGTCCTGCGTCTGGCCCGGCGGGGTATTCTGTGCGACGAGCGCTGGTGCAGAGAGACCGATCAGCGCCGCGACCATCAGTGCCCTGCGCATTCGGCGCTCCTTGCTGGGGTACTGGAGATACCGGATGCGACCGTGATCGGTTCCCTCACGACCTGGTCTGGCGGATGAGAACGCCCCGCTTGCCCAGTTCCGTGACGTACCGCTCGCCCGGCATGCACTCGTCCGGCGTATGCACCCCGCCCGGCTTCACCGCACCCTCGGCCTGCAACTGGCCGGTGATGGAGAGTGAGTAACCGGTCGTCCGCATCATCGCGCTGATGCCATGTGCCGCATCGTACCGGTCCACGAGCTCGAACGAATGCGTGACCGGCTTGCCGTCCTTCTTTCCCGTGACCGTCACGCGCAGCGCGACGAGGTCGGGGCTGTGCTTCTTCGTGAGACGGGGCTG
Source organism: Gemmatimonadota bacterium (assembly GCA_031416495.1). Taxonomy (GTDB): domain Bacteria; phylum Gemmatimonadota; class Gemmatimonadetes; order Gemmatimonadales; family Gemmatimonadaceae; genus Pseudogemmatithrix. The sequence continues at coordinate 1,761 of JANOTV010000194.1, read as the reverse complement.
CATCGTCGCGATCGTCAGGTCGCGCGGCACCACCTGCACACCCTTCACGTCCACCGGCTCGAGCTCGAGCAGTCCCAGCTCGCGGACCGCTTCCATGATCTTCGCATGCCCTGGGTAACGGAGTGTCTTGTACTCCATCGTCGGGATCTGGCCTTCGTAGCGGAATGCCATCGTCGAGAGGCCGCCAGCGGTGTGGAACGCCTCGAGCTCCCCGACCGGCGCCTCGAAATCCACGGGCTCGATCTCGCTGAGCGCCTTCATCTGCACGCGCTTGCCGTCACGCAGCACCCACGAGAGGGTGGTGTAATAGTCGAGGACGCCTTCGATGGAATAGACGATCTGGTACTTGAGCGCACCCTCAGGATTCTGCGGCAGGCCACCGACGTAGATCCGCACCGAATCCACGCTGTCGCAGCGGTCGATGCCGAGCTGCGCGAGGATGTTGACCATGCCCGGCGCGAGGCCACAGTCGGGCACGACGGTGAGACCGGCAGCCTCGGCTTTCGCCGAGAGCTTCTTCTGCTGCTGCACGATCTCGGTGTTGCCGCCGAGGTCGCAGAAATGCGCACCGGCCGCGATCGCAGCCTCCGTCATCGGGAGGTTGAGGTAGTATGGGAGTGCGCACATGACGGCTTTCACGCCGCGCATCGCGCTCGTCACCGCCGCGCCATCTTTCACGTCGAGGGTGATCAGCTTGAGCCGCTCACCGCCGATGTATGGCTCGAGGAAGGCGGGAAGATTCTGCACCGTTCGGTCCGCGAGGCGTACCTCGATGACAGCGGGATTCTGAAGCAGGTCGTAGGCGCAGGCGCAACCCTGCAGGCCGGCACCAAGAACGAGCATCCGCATCGGAGTCTCCGGGATCGCGGGAATGGCTGGGATCATCTGTCTGACAGCCTCTCAATGTAGCCCAATGGCGCCCCTTTTTTCACCCCTCCGATGGGACCCCTCGACGAGGAGCGGTCTTATCGCTCCACGATGATCGTCGCGGTCTCGGGATTCAGCTGCCAGCGCGCGCCGCGCAGCAGCGCCCGTCCCTCGGGCGACGAAAGCGACAACGGCGCCATGAACGGACGCGGCACGAGCCAGAGCCCCGGAAAGCGCAGCACCACGGGCACATGGAACGAGCGCTCGCTCATCATCGCGCGCATCCCCGCGGCCGGCAGCGTCAGCGTGCCTGCGCCCTCGTCGATGATGGGACGCAGCCGCCAGATCAGGTCCATGCCCATGCGCACCTCACCCGCCGGCACCGACGGGTCCACATGAGCATCCATCCACCTGAGGCGCCGTTCGCCGATGGTGATCTCCTGGAGGAGCACCGGCGTTCCGGCTCCACGCCCGCGGAACGCGCGCATCGCGAGCACCGGGTCATCAACGGAGGAGATCGCGATCCCTTCGCGCGCCGGGTCGAAAGTCACGGACAGCCTTCCGCGTCCATAGCCCGCCACGCGCGCGATCACGCTCGGGACGTCACTGCGCTCGAGTGGCAGCGTGACGGCGACGCCGTCGATCCGCTCGACTCCCTCCGAGGCGGTGTGCGCGCCCGGTGCCGCCGACTCGCGCGCGCCCGGCACCCGGCTCCTCTCCATCGGAGGGCGGTACGGCATCATCTGCGCCATCGCACGCCCTATGAGCGCGGTGTCCGCGCCGAAGCGTAGCGCCTCACGGAACAGCACCTCGGCAACCGTGAACTCGCCGCGCGATGCGAGATACAGCGCGAGCGCGCCGCGGTGCGAGGGCTCGCGCGGCTTCGCGGCGACT
>JANOTV010000193.1:0-8263 GCA_031416495.1 Gemmatimonadota bacterium | reverse complement strand
CGGTGCAGCTGCTCAAGCGCGCGGTGGACAAGGGTCGCTTCGGCCGGCTGTACATGGCGAACGCGACCGTGCGCTGGTCGCGCCCGCAGGAGTATTACGACCAGGCGCCCTGGCGCGGCACCTGGGAGTTCGACGGCGGCGCGTTCATGAACCAGGCGTCGCACTACGTCGATCTCATCCAGTGGCTCGCGGGCCCGGTGGAGAGCGTGATGGCCCGGACCGCGACGCTCGGTCGGAAGATCGAGGCGGAGGATACCGGCGCGGCGATCCTCAAGTTCCGGAACGGAGCGCTCGGCGTGATGGAGGTGACCATGCTCACCTTCCCCAAGAACTACGAAGGCTCGATCACCCTGCTCGGCGAGAAGGGGACGGTGAAGATCGGAGGGACCGCGGTGAACAAGATCGAGCACTGGGAGTTCGCCGACTACGACGACGACGACAAGCTCGTGGACGCGGCGAACACGAATCCCCCGTCGGTGTACGGCTTCGGGCATGAGCCCTATTACCGGAACGTCCTCAAGGTCCTGCGCGGGGAGGCGGTGCCTGACACGGACGGCCACGGCGGCCGAAAGTCGCTGGAACTCATCCTCGGCATCTACGAATCGGCCAAGACTGGCCGGGAAATCCCGCTGCCCATCCGCCCGGTCCTCTAGGCACCCCGCCGATTCGTTGACTAAGTCGCTGCACCCGGCGAACTTTCGCGGTTCTCACGGGCGTTGGGACTGGACGTTGAGATCACAGATCTGCCGCTTCCGGCAGGCTGACCGCGACCGCTGCCCGATCCGGGCCGCACACTGAGGGTTCCGAGAACCGAATGGCTGTTCCTCTTCTTGACCTGAAAGCCCAGCACGCGACCATCCGCGACGGCGTCGTCCAGTCCGTCCTCCAGGTCGTGGACGACCAGGCGTTCATCCTCGGTTCGCCGGTCTCCCGGCTCGAATCCGAAGTCGCCGCGCTGTCGAACACCAGGTACGCGATCGGCTGTGCGAACGGCACGGACGCGATCCTGCTGGCCATGCGCGCGCTGGATATCGGACGCGGCAATGAGGTCGTCACGACGCCGTTCACGTTCTTCGCGACGGCGGGCACCATCCACAATGTCGGCGCGACGCCGGTATTCGTGGATATCGATCCGAAGACGTACAACATCCGGCCCGATCTCGCGGCGGCCGCGATCACGTCGCGCACCAAGGCGATCATCCCGGTGGACCTCTTCGGGCAGATGGCGCCGCTCGACGAGATCCGCGCGCTCGTCCCGTCGCTTCCGATCATCGAGGACGCAGCGCAGAGCATCGGCGCGCGCCGGAAGATCGATGGCCAGTGGACGATGGCGGGAGAGGCGGCGACGATCGGCACGTTCTCGTTCTTCCCCTCCAAGAACCTGGGCGGGTACGGCGACGGCGGCATGATGGTCACGCAGGACGAGACGATCTTCAAGCGCCTCATGCGGCTTCGCACGCACGGCTCGGTGCAGACCTACCTGCATGAGGAAGTCGGCTACAACTCGCGTCTCGACGCGCTGCAGGCGGCGGTGCTCTCCGCCAAGCTGCCGCACCTCGCGGGCTGGAGCGCGAAGCGTCGCGAGAATGCCGCCTATTACAACGCGGCGTTCGCCGACCTCCAGGACCTGACGACCCCGTTCATCGATCCGGCGAACGAGTCGATCTTCAACCAGTACACGGTCCGCCTCGACCGACGGGACGATCTCAAGGATCACCTGAGGGCGAAGGGTATCGGCCACTCGGTCTACTACCCGCTTCCGCTGCATCTCCAGCCCTGCTTCGCCTATCTCGGCTACAAGGAAGGCACCTGTCCCGAGTCCGAGCGCGCGTCACGCGAGGTGCTCTCGCTGCCCGTGTTCTCTGAGCTCACGCGCGCGCAGTTGGATGAAGTCGTGGCGGCGGTCCGCTCGTTCTTCGGCCAGTGATCCACACACTCCACTCATGACTACCATGCAGCAGACCCTCCTCAGGAAGATCGAGGATCGCACGGCAGTCAGCGCGATCGTCGGCCTTGGGTATGTCGGCCTTCCCCTTGCGATGGAACTGTGCGAGGCCGGCTTCCGCGTCATCGGCTACGATGTGAGCGAGCGGGTGACGGGTCTGCTCATGCGCGGGGAGTCGCACATCCAGGATGTGCCGGCCGCGCAGGTGAAGCAGCACGTGGCGAGCGGCGCCTTCGTGGCGACGGTCGATGCGGCGATGCTCGAGCAGGCGGACACGGTTTCCATCGCCGTTCCGACGCCGCTCGCGAAGACGCGCGACCCGGACATGTCGTACGTGCTCTCCGCGTCCGAGACGGTGGCGACGCATGCGCACCCCGGCATGCTCATCGTGCTCGAGAGCACGACGTACCCCGGCACCACGCGCGAACTGCTTCAGCCGCGGCTCGAGGCACGCGGTCTCGTCGTCGGCGAGACGGTCTTCCTCGCCTTCAGTCCCGAGCGCGTGGACCCGGGCAATCCGGTCTACCACACGAAGAACACGCCGAAGGTCGTCGGCGGCATCACGCCCGCCTGCAACGCCATCGCCACCGCGTTCTATCGTTCGACCATCGACACCGTCGTCCCGGTCTCGTCGCCGGAAGCGGCTGAGCTCGTGAAGCTGCTCGAGAACACATTCCGCTCGGTGAACATCGGTCTCGTCAACGAGATGGCGATCGTCTGCGACCGTCTCGGTGTCGACGTGTGGGAAGTGATCGATGCCGCGGCGACGAAGCCGTTCGGCTTCATGAAGTTCACGCCGGGTCCCGGCATCGGCGGCCACTGCATCCCGCTCGATCCGCACTATCTCGCGTGGAAGATGCGGTCGCTCAACTACAAGACGCGGTTCATCGACCTCGCCAGCGAAGTGAACTCGGCGATGCCGAACTTCGTCGTCGAGAAGATCTCCTGGGCGCTCAACGACGACCGCAAGTCGGTCAAGGGAAGCCGCGTGCTCGTGCTCGGCGTCGCGTACAAGCGCGACATCGACGACATGCGCGAGAGCCCGGCTCTCGACGTGATCCGCCTGCTCGAGGAGCGCGGTGCAGAGGTCACGTACCACGATCCGCATGTGTCGTCGTTCCGCGAGAACGGGCGCGAGGCCTTCAGCGTCGCGCTCACCGACGACGCGCTCGCCACCGCGGACGCCGTCGTCATCGTCACCGATCACTCGAGCGTGGACTACCAGCGCCTCGTGGACATCGCGCCGCTCGTCATCGACACGCGCAACGCGCTGTCGAAGGTCAAGCCGTCGAACGCGCGCGTCGTGACCCTCACGTCGTCCCGCGCGGACGTCGCCAGGACAGCGGAGCAGCACGCGTGAAGATCACCGTGGTGGGAACCGGCTATGTGGGCCTCGTCGTGGGCGCGTGCCTCGCGGAGACCGGCAATGACGTGCACTGCGCCGACCTCGACCAGGCGAAGATCGACGGCCTCAAGGGCAACGTGCTGCCGATCTACGAGCCCGGCCTCGAGGAATACGTCGAGCGCAACCAGACGGCGGGACGCCTCAACTTCACGACCGATGTCGCCGGTGCGATCCGCGATGCGGACATCGTGTTCATCGCCGTCGGCACGCCGCCGGACGAGGACGGCTCCGCCGACCTGCGGTACGTCCTCGCGGTCGCCGAGCAGATCGGCAAGTGCGCCACGCGTGAAGTGGTGGTCGTGACGAAGTCGACGGTGCCGGTCGGCACGGCCGACTTCGTCGCGGCCGCGATCAAGCCGCACGCGAAGGTGCCCTTCCACATGTGCTCCAATCCGGAGTTCCTCAAGGAAGGCGCCGCCATCGACGACTTCATGAAGCCCGACCGCGTGGTGCTCGGCATCGACAGCGAGTTCGCCCGCGGGCGCATGGCCGACCTCTACGCGCCCTTCGTGCGCACCGGCAAGCCGATCATCTTCATGGACATCCCGTCCGCCGAGATGACAAAGTACGCCGCGAACGCGATGCTCGCCACGCGCATCGCGTTCATGAACGAAGTCGCGAACCTCTGCGAGATGGTCGGCGCGGACGTGGACCTCGTGCGCAAGGGCATCGGCAGCGACAGCCGCATCGGACCGGCGTTTCTCTTCCCGGGTCCCGGCTACGGCGGCTCGTGCTTCCCGAAGGACGTGAAGGCGCTCATAAAGACCTCGAGCGAGCGCGGCGCGCCGATGGCGGTGCTGCGCGCGGTCGAGGACGCCAACGAACTGCAGAAGCGCCGACTCTTCCAGAAACTGCGGTCCGCACTCGGCGGCGAGGTGAAGGGCACACGCATCGCAGTGTGGGGGCTCGCCTTCAAGGCGAACACCGACGACATGCGCGAGTCGCCCGCACTGACGCTCATCGAGGAGCTGCTGGCCGCGGGCGCGAGCGTCGTGGCGCATGACCCGGCCGCGATGCACGAGACGGAGCGGCGCCTGGGCACGACCATCGAGTATGCGCACACCAACTACGACGCGGCCGCCGGCGCCGATGCACTCGTGATCGTCACCGACTGGAACGAATACCGATTCCCCGATTTCGATCGCGTGAAGAAGGCGCTCAAGCGCCCGGTCATCGTGGACGGCCGCAACCTCTATAATCCGGCGAAGATGCGCGACCTCGGCTTCACGTACCGCTCGATCGGCCGGGGACGCGAATGAGGGTCCTGATCACGGGGGCGGCGGGCTTCCTCGGTTCGCACCTCAGTGACCGGTTCCTGGCCGAAGGCCACACGGTCATCGGCCTCGACAACTTCCTGACGGGGCACCCGGACAACATCGCGCACCTGATCGGGCACGAGCGGTTCAGCTTCATCCGGCACAACATCTCCGAGTTCACGTACGTCGCGGGCACGCTGGACGGCGTGCTGCACTTCGCCTCGCCCGCGAGCCCGGTCGATTATCTCGAGATGCCGATCCAGACGCTCAAGGTCGGTTCGCTCGGCACGCACAACGCGCTGGGCATCGCGCTCGCGAAGCACGCGCGGTTCTTCCTCGCGTCCACGTCGGAAGTGTACGGCGATCCGCTGGTGCATCCGCAGCCCGAGTCGTACTGGGGCAACGTGAATCCCATCGGCCCGCGCGGCTGCTACGACGAGGCCAAGCGCTTCGCCGAGGCGATGACGATGGCGTACCAACGCGCGCAGGGTGTGGACACGCGCATCGTGCGCATCTTCAACACGTACGGTCCGCGCATGCGGCCGGGCGATGGGCGCGTGGTGTCGAATTTCATCGTGCAGGCGCTGCACGGGCACCCGCTCACGATCTACGGCGACGGGTCGCAAACCCGGTCGTTCTGTTATGTGTCAGATGAAGTGGACGGGCTCTTCCGCCTGTTCCTGAGCGACGAGCGGATGCCGGTGAACATCGGCAATCCGAACGAATTCACGGTGCGCCAGCTGGCGGAACTCGTCATCGAGCTCACGGGCACCAAGTCAGAGATCACCTCGCAGCCCCTCCCCGCAGACGACCCGAAAGTGCGCAAGCCAGACATCACGCGCGCGAAGGAGCTGCTGGGCTGGGAGCCCAGCGTCCAGCTCCGCGAAGGGCTCCTGCGAACCATCGAATATTTTCGCGGCCTCTCCGGGACCGCGCGGATGCAGCCACCGACCTGATGCGACGCACCCTGCTCACGATCCTCTCCCTCGTGCTCCTCGGCACGGGATGCTTCCGCACGCTGAACCCGCGCGACTTCTCCACGTCCACCGACCTGTTCGAGGCGGGGAAGAAGGAGTACGATCGCGGAAAGTGGAACAACGCCATCGCCGCCTTCGAGCGGCTGACGTTCGACCTGCCCACGCGCGACTCGCTGCTGCCGCTGGCGCACTGGTACCTCGGCAAGGCGCGGCTCCGCAAGGACGAGCGGCTGCTCGCCGCGCAGAACTTCATCCGCCTGGCCGAGGCCTTCCCGGAGGACACGCTCGCCGACGACGCGCTGTTGCAGTCCGGCGATTCCTACCTGGGGCTCTGGCGTGGTCCCGCGCTCGATCCGCAGTACGGACTGCTCGCCCAGACGCAGTTCCGGCTGTTGCAGGCGGCGCATCCGGCCTCACCACTCGCCGACACGGCGACGAAGCGGCTGGCGGCGCTCGACGAGCGTTTCGCATCGAAGGACTACGAGACGGCGATGCACTACATCCGCCGGCGCGCATATGACTCGGCGATCCTGTACCTGCGTGAGGTGGTGCAGACCTGGCCCAACACCGACAAGGCGCGTCAGGCGATGCTGCGACTCGTCGAGGTGTACCGCCTGCCGTCGATGCGCTATACCGAGGATGCGCTGGAAGTGTGCGGGGCGCTTCGCGCGGGCTTCCCGACAGACAAGGAAGTCCGGAGCAGGTGCAAGGCCCCCCCCGCCCCCGCGCCCGTCGTCCCCGATACCAGCCGCTGAGCGTATCCAATGACGCCGCGCCTGGGCATCTTGGGCGGCACGTTCGATCCGCCCCATCTCGGTCACCTGCTCGCGGCGTACTCCGCCATCGAGCTGCTCGAGCTCGACCGGCTGGTCCTCATCCCGGCCTGGCGGCAGCCGCTCAAGTCCAAGGTCGACTCGTCTGCGCCGGTACACCGGCTGGCGATGACGACGCTGCTGGCGGCGGGGGACGAAAAGCTCTCGGTGGATGCCATCGAGATCGAACGCGTAGGGTTATCATTCACTGTTGACACGATGCGGGCGTATCGGGCAGCGATGCCGGATGCCGCCCTCTTCCTGTTGATGGGTGAGGATACGGCCTCGACCCTGCCGCACTGGCGGGAGCCGGAGGCCCTTTCCTTGCTGGTCCGTATCGCCGTCCTCGCGCGGGAGATGGAAGCTTCGGGGGGTGCGGTTGCCCGGCACCCGGGATTCACCGTGCTCCCGCTGCCGTCGCGTCGGGTGGACATATCAGCCTCGGAGATCCGCGAGCGGGTGCGTGCGGGGTTGCCGATCCGTGGTTTCGTCACGGACCCGGTGGCCGCCTACATCGCCGAACACCAGCTCTATCGCACCACGAACGAGTGACCAACTGATGCTCAAGAAGCTCATCGGGGCCGTCTTCGGCTCCCGTCACAAACGAGAACAGAAGCGCGTCCAGCCGATCGTTGACGAGGTCAACGAGCACTACGCGCGCCTGCGGGACATCTCCGACGCCGACCTGCAGGCGCAGACGGCGAAGTTCCGCGCGATCATCGCCGAACGCACGGAGCCCCTCAAGGCGCGCATCGACGCACTGCGGGCGCAGAAGCACGACGCCGCCGACGCGGCCGCGCGCGATGCGATCGACGCCGAGCTGGCCGGCGGGGACGGGCAGGGCGGCCTTGAGCGCGAGTTCCGCGCGCTGCTCCGCGAAGTGCTCGATGACCTGCTGCCCGAGGCCTTCGCGACCGTGCGCGAGGTGGCCCGTCGGCTCGTCGGCACGCAGGTCTCCGTCACCGGCCACGACCAGCCGTGGGACATGGTGCACTACGACGTGCAGCTCGTCGGCGGCATCCAGCTCCACCTCGGCCGCATCGCCGAGATGGCGACCGGTGAGGGCAAGACGCTCGTCGCGACGCTGCCGCTCTACCTGAACGCGCTGCCGGCGCGTGGCGCGCACCTCGTCACCGTCAACTCGTACCTCGCCCGCCGCGACTCGCAGTGGATGGGGCATCTCTTCCGCTGGCTCGGCCTCACCGTCGGCTGTCTCGACGATACCGAGCCGGGCACCCCCGAGCGCCGCGCCGCCTACGGCTGCGACGTCACGTACGGCACCAACAACGAATTCGGCTTCGACTACCTGCGTGACAACATGGTGGTCTCGCTCGACCAGCGCGTGCAGCGTCCGCACGTGTTCGCGATCGTCGACGAAGTGGACTCGGTGCTCATCGACGAAGCGCGTACGCCGCTCATCATCTCCGGTCCGGTCGGCAACGACGGCGACATGCAGTACGCCGAGCACAACGCGATCGTCGCGCGCCTCGTGCGCAAGCAGACGGAACTCGCGAACGATCTCGTCGCGCGCGGCGAGAAGGCGATGACGGCGGGCGACCACGACTCCGCCGCGCTCGCCTTCTACCAGGCGCGGCTCGGCAACCCGAAGAACAAGCGCCTCATCAAGGCCTTGCAGGAGACCGGCGTCAAGCAGCTCGTCCAGCAGAAGGAGCTGCAGCACCTCTCCGACCGGAAGGTTCCGCTCTCGAAGCAACTCTTCCGCGACATCGAGGAGGACCTCCTCTTCGTGCTCGACGAGCGCGGGCACACCGTCCACCTCACCGACAAGGGCGTGGACTTCCTCTCCCCGTCGGACCACGACGCCTTCGTGCTGCCCGACATCTCGCTCGCGATGGGCCGGCTCGACA
>JANOTV010000192.1:0-9654 GCA_031416495.1 Gemmatimonadota bacterium | reverse complement strand
GCGGCCGGTGCCTCCGTCCGCATTCGCCGCGCCGTCCGCGTCCGGATCCGTTGCGCCCTCCGCACAGGCAGCCAAGCCCGTCGGCGACGCCAACTCGTTCGAGGCGCGCATCCGCACGAAGTCGTCACCGCTCGTGCGCCGCATGGCCGCCGAGGCTGGTGTGGACATCAGTGTACTGTCGGGCAGCGGCATCGCTGGGCGCGTCACGCGCAAGGATCTGCAGGAGTATCTCGAGAAGGGACCGCCGACGCCGTCCGTGGCACCCGCAGCGATGCCCGTCGGCCTCCCGGGTGGGATGAGTGTTCCCGCGTCGCACCACGGCGACCCGACGTTCAATGCATGGCCCGGCGATCTGGTCGAGCCGATGTCCAAGATCCGCCGCCTCACGGCGGATCACATGCGCCAGGCCAGGCAGGTGGCGGCGCACGTCACGAGCTTCTTCGAGATCGACCTCACGCGCGTCGCGCGCCTTCGCTCCGGCATGCGCGCGGCATTCGAGGCGGAGAGCGGCCAGAAGCTCACCTTCCTGCCGTTCATCATCCGTGCCGTCGTCGAGAACCTCAAGCGCCACCCAACGCTGAACGCGACCGTCAGCGGCACCGACGTCATCCATCGCAAGCGTTACAACATCGGCATCGCCGTCGCGCTCGAGCCCACGGGGCTCATCGTGCCGGTCATCAAGAACGCCGATGACCTCAACCTCACGGGCATCACGCGCGCCACGAACGACCTCGCGCTGCGCGCGCGTTCGAAGAAGCTGAGCCCCATCGACGTGCAGGATGCGACGTTCACCATCACGAACCCCGGCGTCTTCGGTTCGCTGATGGGCACGCCCATCATCCCGGTGGGTACCACAGCCATCCTCGGGCTCGGTGCGATCGAGAAGCGACCCAAGGTGATCACCGGTACCGACGGCGAGGACACTATCGCCATCCGCACCTGTGCGTACTTCTCGCTGAGCTTCGACCACCGGGTGGTCGACGGCGCAGATGCCGACCGCTTCATGGCCGACCTGAAGAAGACGCTCGAAGCAGTCACGGGCTAAGCCGCCATGACGCGCTCCCTCACGATGCACCGCACGCTGGTACGGCCGACGGACCGTTCGACGTTCCTTGAGCGGCTCCGGGTGAGGGAGTCTTACTATACGGCAGCAGGCTGCCGCTTCTGGGTGTTCGAGGAGAGGGCGCTGTCTGGCGCCTTCGTCGAATTCTGCGAAGCGCCCGACGTTGCCACATTGTCCACCGCGCATGCGGCGTCGCCGGATCCGATCCTCGATCCGGCGCGCATCTATTCCATCGTGGAGTTGCACTGAGATGCCCACCCGACGCATTGAGATCGACGGCCGCAGCTGGCAGGTATATCCCTCCGGCTACGTCACGCAGAGCGACGCGGATGAGTTCGGGCTCATGTTCGTCCATGGCACCGGCGGCGAGCGCGAACTGCGCGTCACGCGCTATTCCCCGGTGGGCGTGCGCTCACGCGAGCAGTCGCTGGCCGACCTGTCCGACGCCGAGATCCGCGAGCTCTTCGTGATGTCGCAGTCGAGCGTGCGGTCGCCCGAGGCAGGCTACGCGTCGTGAGCGGTGAGCCGGGCGCGGCACCCGCCGCGGCCTTCGTGGACCTGCACTCGCATTCCACCGCGTCCGATGGATCGCAGAGTCCCACCGTCGCCGTCGAGACCGCGCATGGCGCCGGTCTCACCGCGCTCGCGCTCACCGACCACGACACGCTCGGCGGGATGCCCGAAGCGCAGGTCGCTGCCGATGCGCTCGGGTTGCGACTCGTGCCCGGCGTCGAGCTCAGCGTGCATCAGAGCGATCACGAGGTGCATCTGCTCGGCCTGCACATCCGCGACGTCGCGAGGATGCAGTCCGACCTCGTGCTCTACCGGGACCGCCGCGTCGCGCGTGCGCTCTCGATCGTGGACAAGCTCAATGTGCTCGGTGTCGCCGTCACGCTCGACAGCGTGCTGGCTATCGCCAACGGTGGCGCGGTCGGCCGTCCGCATGTGGCCAAGGCGCTGATCGCCGGCGGTTTTGTGCGCGACGCGCGCGAGGCGTTCGACCGTTTCCTCGGTGCGGGCCGCCCTGGATACGTGGACAAGGAGCGCCTGGAGATCGCCGAGGGGATCGCGATGATCCATGCGGCCGGCGGCATCGCCGTGCTGGCGCATCCGGGTCCTGAAGGCCGACGCGAGCGGCTCGAGCCGCTCGTCGCCGCCGGGCTCGACGGGATCGAGATCCGTCATCCGAGCCACAGCATGGATGACATCAAGCGCCTAACGGCACTGACGGAATTCCTGGGACTCGTGGGGAGCGGCGGCAGCGACTGGCACGGTGCGATGAAGGGTGGACGCATGCTCGGCGCGATGCAGGTGCCGCAATCATGGCTGGACGCGCAGGACGCGCGCGTCGAGGCCGTTCGCGCAGCGAGCGCCGCATGAGCGCCGTCGGCGCGGGGCGCGTCGCCCTCGTCACCGGCGCGGGCCTGCGTGTCGGCAAGGTCATCGCGCTCGCGCTCGCGGATCGCGGCTTCCGTCTCGCGGTGCACTACCGCTCGTCGCGCGCCGGTGCGGAATCCACCGTCGAGGAGATCCGGGCGAAGGGTGGGGAAGCGACGCCGTTCCAGGCCGACCTCCGCCGGCCGGATGCGCCCGATGCGCTCGTCGCCGCGGTGCGCGCGCACTTCGGCGGCCTCGATGTGCTCGTGAATTCCGCTGCGGGGATGGAGCGCACGAAGTTCGGCTCCATCTCGCCGAGCCAGTTCGATGCTATCATGGCGCTCAACCTCCGCGCGCCGTTCATGCTGTCGCAAGCCGCGAGCCGTGACATGCCGGCGGGCGGATGCATCGTCAACATCGCCGACCACATGGCGTCCGAGCCGTGGCCGGACTATGCCGTCCATGGCATCAGCAAGTCCGCGGTCATCGCGATGACGCGCCATCTCGCCGCGACCCTCGCGCCGGACGTCCGCGTGAACGGCGTTGCGCCGGGCTTCGTGCTCGCGCCCGAAGGCTATGGCGCCCTCGCGCAGTCGCGCTTTGTCGCCGAGACGCCGCTGCGGCGCCTCGGCACACCCGACGATGTCGCGCAGGCCGTGCTCTTCCTCATCGACGCGACGTACATGACCGGCGAGACGATCTTCGTGGATGGCGGCCGACGTGTCCGTGTCTGAGACGGAAGGCACCCAGCACTACGGCGACATCGTGGTGGTGGGTGGCGGCTGCTACGGCTCGTACTACGTGCGGCAGTTGCGACGCGCGCGCGAAGCGGGCGCGGTCACGTGGGAGCGACTGCTCGTCGTGGACCGCAACGCCGATTGCCAGGTCTCGACCGCCATGCCGGGAGACGCGCTCGACACCGCCGGCCCCGGGCACCAGACCGTCATCACGCGCGACTGGTTGCCCTTCTTCAACGAGTATCTCGCCGCCGCCGCGCTCAAGCCGCCCGATGCCATTGTGCGCGACGCGATCGTCCCTTCGCCGCTGATGCCGCATCTCATGTCGCAGTGGGTCGTGTCGCGGGCGCGCGCACGCTGGCCTGGGCGCGGGATCCGGCTCATGCCGCTCGATGGCGCGGTCGATGTCCCATGGCAGCGTGCGGGTGACGATGGCACCCACTACGTGAGCTTCGCGACATGGGAGTGCCCCATCAACTGCATCGAGCCGCGCACCTGCCCGCATACGCGCGGCCCACGCGCATGGAGCCTGCCGTATACCCTCCGCTCCTTCGTCGAGACCGAGCGGCTGCGCGGACGCCGGCTCGAAGGGCCTGCGGTGTTCCACTGCGCCCATCGCGCGTACGGCGTCGGCATGTTCGATGTGAGTGCGGTGGTCGAGGCCGATGCCCTCGTGGCGTCTGTGGCCGCCGGCCGGCGGGCGGAGATCCTGATCGGCACGGTCTCGCACTGCCATGGCGCGCTCTCGGTGATGGAACTCGCCGAACCACGAGCCGATTAGATTCCCCGACAACAAACAGAGACGGAGAAAGGTTGGCGCGCACGCATGACTACGAAGTGGTGATCATCGGAGCCGGTCCTGCGGGCATGTGCGCGGGCCTCTACGCCGGGCGCTCGATGCTCAAGGCCGTCGTCCTCGAGCGGGGTTTCCCGGGGGGCGAACTGCTCAACACCGAAGTGATCGAGGACTACATCGGCTTCGAGCATGTGCTCGGCCATGAGCTCGCGGCCAAGTTCCAGGCGCACGCCGAGAAGTTCGGCGCCGAGATCCTGACATCGACGCCGGTCGACTATCTCGAGCGGCGCGGGGATGGCCTGTTCGAGACGAAGGTCGAGAATGGCGACATCTTCGTCTCGCCGACGGTCATCGTCACCGCGGGCGGCACACCCATCAAGCTCGGGGTCCCCGGCGAGTTGGAATATGCTGGCAAGGGCGTCTCGTACTGCGCCATCTGCGACGGTGCGTTCTACAAGGGCCACACCATCATGGTGGCTGGCGGCGGCGACGCCGCCTGCGAGGAAGCCGACTTCCTCACGCGCTACGCCGAGAAGGTGTACCTCGTACATCGTCGCGACGAGTTCCGCGCGTCGAAGATCGTGCAGCAGCGCGTGTTCGCGAATCCCAAGATCGCAGTCGTCTTCGATACCGTCGTCGACGAGATCGTGGGTCACGACGGCCTCATGACGCATGCGCGCATCCGGAACCTGAAGACGGGTGGCGCGCGCGATCTGGTGTCCACAGGAATTTTCATCTTTGTCGGGTTCACGCCGAACACGGGCATCATCCGTGGCCACGTCCGTCATGATGCGTCGGGCTACCTGATCACCGATTCGAACATGCAGACCTCGATCCCCGGTCTCTTTGCCGCCGGTGACATCCGTGCACAGCTCACACGGCAGGTGACGACTGCCGTCGGCGATGCGACGACGGCCGCGATCGCGGTCGAGAAGTACCTGACGGCGCGCAAGAACAACCAGCCCGCACCGGCGCCCCAGCCGATGCTCGGCGTGGGGGCCTGATGCGTATCAGCGCGCTGACCGTCGGGCCGCTCGAGGAGAACTGCTGGCTTCTCCATGATGACGTCTCTGGCGAGGTCGTGCTCGTGGATCCGGGCGACGAGGCGGAGCGCATCTGCGATGCGGTCGCACAGACCGGCGGGACGCTTACGGCGATCTGGCTGACGCACGCACATTTCGATCATGTCGGTGCGCTCGTCGGCGTGAAGCGCGTGTTCCCCGATGTCCCCGTGCTGCTGCACGCGGCCGATGGTCCCGTGTTCGCGTTCGCGTCGCGCGCGGCGGCGTCGTATGGCATCAGGCTCGAGCAGCCTGACGCGCCCGAGGGCGAACTGCGTGAGGGCGACGTGGTGAAGTGTGGCGACACGACGTTCGAGGTGTGGCACCTGCCGGGGCACTCTCCGGGTCATGTCGCGTTCATCGGTGGCGGCATGATGATCGGCGGGGACCTGCTCTTCGCCGGGTCCATCGGCCGCAGCGACCTGCCGCTCAGCGACCCGGCGGCGCTCGATCACTCGCTGCGCCGCGTCGCCACGCTCCCCGCGGAGACGACCGTGCACCCGGGCCATGGCCCGGCCACGAGCATCGGCCGTGAATTGCGGTCGAATCCGTTCCTCAACGGCACCGCGCTGATCCCCAGTCGGTGACAGATCGTGTGTTGGCCGTGTATATCAGGGTACTGCTTCTTCCTCTCAGGCTCCGGCCCGGTATTCACATGTCCGCACGTTCGCTGTTCGCCGTGTTTCTCGTGGTCGCCCTGGCGGGATGCGAGAATGCTCTCGCGACCAGCGGTCAGAAGACCGGATTCATCGAAGTCAGGACGTACAGCAACGGATCCGGCGGATTCGCGCTCGCACCGGTCGGCGCCTTCTATGGGCAGTCGAACCTCGTGTTCAATCCGCCGGTCGCGGGCCTCTGCGCAGTGGCCCGGTACAGCCCCGTCCCGCCCGGTGGCGCGTCGGGATTGCGGACGCTTGATGCGGGGCCGCGACTGCTGACTCTGCTGCCTGGGCGCGAGGACACGCTCCATGTGGTCGAGCAGTTCGGGCTGCGTCTCTATCGCACGTTGCTCGTCGCCGGCATCCCGGTGACACCGGGCGACACCCTCGCCGTGACGATCCCCGGTAGCATCGAGTTCCCCGGACTCACCATCCGCACGCGCACGGCCGAAGTGTTCACCTTCGTCGATCCCGGCGCGCCGGTCGTCGGCGAACCGGTGAATCTCACGTGGCGCTCGCCCGGGGCTCCGGGCTCGACCATGGTGTTCTTCCTCCGCTATGCGAACTCGATCGCTCCGGGCGGCGTCCCGAACGAGCAGATCGTGTGCGGCTTCGCCGACGACGGATCGGGAACCATCGATCCCAGCTACCTGAACGGATGGCAGTCGGCGCCGCTCAGCAGTCGCGCCATCGCTGCCACGAGGGTCCGGTACAACGAGATCCAGGTGGATTCGAGGACGCGCGTCACCATCGTCTCCACCTTCGAGATCCCCACGCCGCCGATCATCCCGTGACCCGCGATCCCGCCGAGCGCCGCGAGCGCGATCCGCTCGGCGAGGTCATCGTCCCGGCCGACGCACTGTACGGGGCACAGACCGTCCGTGCGCGAGACAACTTCCCCGTGAGTGGCCTGCGCTCGCATCCGGGATTCATCGACGCCGTCGTGCGCATCAAGCGCGCGGCGGCGTTGGTGCATCGGGCCTCCGGCCGGCTCGACGCCGTGCGCGCGGACGCCATCGTCGCCGCAGCGGATGAGGTGCTCGGCGGCAAGCACCGCGACCAGTTCATCGTCGATGTGTTCCAGGCGGGCGCGGGCACGTCGCTCAACATGAACGTCAACGAGGTGCTCGCGAACCTGGCGAACCTCCGCCTTGGCGGAGCGCTCGGGTCGTACGCGCCCGTGCATCCGAACGATCACGTCAACATGGCGCAGTCGACCAACGACGTGATCCCCACGGCGATCCGGCTCGCGACCCTCGAGGCGCTGGAGCCGTCGCTCGCCGCGTTCGACGGGCTGGTCGATTCGCTGCGGGCGAAGGCGGCGACCTTCGACGACGTGGTGAAGGCGGGGCGCACGCACCTGCAGGACGCGATGCCCATCAGGTTGGGGCAGGAGTTCGCCGGATGGGCCGGCTCTCTCGAGCGCGGTGTGCGCCGCGTGCGCGAGGCGCGGGACTACCTGCTGGACCTCGGCATCGGGGGGACGGCGGTCGGCACGGGCGTGAACGCCGAGACCAGGTATGCCGACTGGATGCTGGACGAGTTGCGGGCGAACACCGGACTTCCGCTACGGCGGGGCGCCGACGCCGTGCAGCTCATGCAGAGCATGGGTGACGCCGCAGGCGTGAGCGCGGCATGGCGCACGCTCGCGCTCGACCTCGGGAAGATCGCGAGCGACCTGCGTCTCCTCGCCAGCGGACCGCGCACCGGCTTCGATGAACTGATCCTCCCCGCCGTGCAGCCCGGCTCCAGCATCATGCCGGGCAAGATCAACCCGTCCATCGCCGAGATGGTGAACCAGGTCGTCTTCCAGGTGATCGGGAATGACGCGACCGTTGCCGTGGCTGCGGAGCATGGCCAGCTCGAGCTGAACGTGATGATGCCGGTGATCGGCCACAATCTCATCGGCGCAGTCGTGATCCTCGGGAATGCCGCGCGCATGCTCGACGAGCGGTGCATCCGCGGCATCGAGGCCAACCGCCAGATGGCCTCGTACTGGGTCGAACGCTCCGCCGCGCTGGCCACCGCCCTGGCACCGCGCATCGGGTACGCGGCGGCGGCGGCGCTCACCAAGCGCTCGGTCGCCGAAGGCGTGAACATCCGGGAACTGGTCGTGCGCGAGGGGTTGCTCACTCCGGACGAGGCCGCGCGCGTGCTCGACCTGCGCCGCATGACGGAACCGGGGGTGCCTGGAAGCGACTGAAGACCCGAGTACCCTTGTCCCGATAGGGATGCTTCGGCCATCTTCCATCCATGCGTATCACCACCTGGGCCGAGTATGGCGTCATCTGCGCGTTGCACCTCGCGCGGCGTAGCACAGACGGGCCGGTCACCGGCCGCGACATCGCCGCGCGCGAGAAGCTGCCGGGCGACTACGTCGAGCAGATCCTCCTCCGTCTGCGACGCGCCGGCATCGTCGCCAGCACGCGCGGCGCGAAGGGTGGCTACACGCTGGCCCGCGCATCGGACGAGATCACGGTGCGCGAGATCATCACCGCGGCCGAACTCGTCACCTTTGACCTCCACTGCGAATCGCACCCGCTCACTGAAGAGCGCTGCGCGGAGTCGTGCGACTGTAGTATCCGCCCCGTGTGGATGATGTTGCAGAAGCGGATCGACGAGGTGCTGGAGGGCGTGCGCCTGTCCGACCTCCTTGGCGCCGAGGCATCGGTGCGCGAACGTGTGGGATTGCCCATCCTGCAGACCTGACGGACCGGCTCCCCATGGCGCTTCCGTTGACCTCCGCATGGCGCGCCGAGCGCGAGCGTGAGCGCCGCGCGGTGGTGGTCGTCGCCGAGTTGCAGGGCGAACCCGACGAAGCCGATGTCGCATGGCTCGCGGACGTCGCGGCGAACGGTGACGGGGACCATGCGCGCTGGGAGCTCCGCTATGCGCGCGCCGCGCTCGGCCTGCTCGTGGCGCAGCGCGATTCGCTCGATGACCGCACCGCTGCGGAGATCGCGGCGACGCTCGGCCGGGCGATGGAGCAGGACGCACGGATCGCGGTGGACCGGCGGGAACTCGCGGAGCGCCAGTTCAACGAGCGACTCCACGCATATCGCGAGGCGATGCAGTCGCGCGGCGGCATGCTCTCCGCGCGGGACCGCATCGGCCGCTGCCTGCTGGCCTTTGCGAGCGATGGCGCGCGCACGGCGGGATCTCCGCTGGCGTACGCGATCGAACTGCTGGACCGGTATGCCGAGGGCGCGGCGGAGGCGCTGCGCGCGACCTACGGCGAAGCGAAGCTCCCCGAGGACGTGAAGCCATCGGTACTGCGCCGGTAATCGGTGCGGGCACTCCGGGGTACAACGGAAAAGCGGGGACGGACGCCGGGTGGCCTCCGTCCCCGCTCATTTTCGTCTCGCGTCAATGCCGAAGGGGGGACTCGAACCCCCACGGGCTTACACCCACTGCGCCCTGAACGCAGCGCGTCTACCAATTCCACCACTTCGGCAAGAACGGAAACGTATCGGCAGCCGATACCCAAGTCAACGACAAATCGTCATTCTTCAGACACGCATGGACAAGACGGCACCTGACGATTCGATCGTCCCGATCGCGAGGAACAAGCGGGCCCGCCACGACTACGAGATCCTCGAGACGTGGGAGGCCGGCCTCGTGCTGACCGGCACCGAGGTGAAGTCGCTGCGCGACGGCCGCGCCCAGATAACCGACGCGTATGCGGTGGTGAAGGATGGCGAGGTCTGGCTGCTCAATGCGCACATCGCGCCGTATGCGATGGGCAACATCTGGAACCACGATCCGCTCCGCACGCGCAAGCTGTTGCTGCATCAGAAGGAAATTCGGCAGATGATCGGCGCGGTGGAACGGAAAGGCCTGACGCTGGTGGCGCTGGATCTTTATTTCAAACAGGGACGTGCGAAAGTGCGGATCGGATTGGGGCGCGGAAAGAAAATGCACGATAAGCGCGCCGACCTAAAGGAAAAGGACGCGGCGCGTG
>JANOTV010000191.1:0-5343 GCA_031416495.1 Gemmatimonadota bacterium | reverse complement strand
GAGCATCGAGAGTCGCTCGTCGATCGCGGCAATGATCCCGATCTCAGTGGACGTGAGTCCCGGGCTCGCGTTGAGGTCGCGCTGCGCCTGGTGCGCCTGCCAGCCGAACGCGCGATAGCCATCGCGGTCGATGGCGTTGCCTCGGTCGAGATATCGTGCCGCCGACGAGAGTGCATGCGCGACGCTCGTGTTGAGCGTCGCCGTGAGCGCGGCCTCGTGCCGCACGCGCTCGAGCGTACCCACGATCTCGTTGCCGAGGCTGGCGTTCGCCATGCGACCCACGCCGCCGGCGATCAGGAGGAGGCCGACCACGAGCGAGAAGCCGAGGACGAGCCGGCTGCGGATGGAGTCGAGTCGCAGCATGTTCATCGCGACTCCTCGGCGATCGCAAGGCGGCCTGCGCGCACGCGCGTCATCACAAACGACTTGTTCACCGGGTCGCCCGAGGACAGGAACGCGATGGAACCGGTGACGCCGGCGAGCGCGAGATCTCCCGTGCGCGACGCCACCCAGTCGCGGATCTTCGCGCGGTCGGCACCGACCTCGTCCATCGCATTACTCAGGAGATACACGGCATCGTAGGCGAGCGCGGCGTTGCCATCGGGCTCGGCGTTGTACTTCGCGCGGAAGGCATCGACGAACCTGCGCGCCTCGGGGCGCGGGTCGAGCGCGGTGAAGGGCGCGCCCACGAGCGCACCCTCGGCAATCGCGGGTTCGATCACCACGCCGGTCCATCCATCACCACCGAGGAACTCCGCGGTGAGACCCTGCTTCTGCGCTTCGCGGAGCAGCGCGATGCCCGAACGCTCCGTGCCCGCGACGAACACCAGGTCGGGCCGGTGCACGAGGAACCACGCGATGTACACGTCGGCGTGTGAGCCCTCGGCGTCGATCGGGTCGAAGCTGATGACCTCGCCCTTGAAATTGCTGCGGAAATTCTCGGCGAGACCGCGGCCGTAGTTGTCGTTCTCATAGAGGATCGCGGCGCGCCGCTTGCCAAGCCGCTCGGCGAAGCGCGCGAGATCCACGCCGTTCGCCGAATCGCTCGAGATCAAGCGGAATGCCCAGGGCGAGATGCCCGTGAGGTCCGGCGACGATGCGGTGGTCGCGACGGCGGCGAGGTGTCCGTCGTAGATCTTGGCTGCGGCGACCATCGCGCCTGATGTCACGTGACCGACGACCGCCGAGATCGTGGCGTCGTCCACGAACGCCTGCGCAATGGTCGCCGCGCGCGATCCCTCGCCCTTGTCGTCCTGGAAGTCGATCGTGAGCAGGCGTCCACCGATCCCGCCCGCCGCATTGATCTCCGCTACGGCGAGCTCAGCACCCTGGCGGTTGGCCACGCCGAATGCCTCTTCGAACGGACCGGCCATGCCGAGGCGGAAGTCCGCCTTGGGTGCCGTGCAGGCGGACAGGACGAACAGCGAAAGACATGACAGGAAAAGACGCGGCGTCACGCACGCTCCGGACTGGGTGCGATGCAAGAAAGCCGAGGCGTCCAAGTGACCGCTCGGGGCTGGGCCAACGGAATCTGGTTCAGCGCGCGGCTTCGCGCAGGCGGCGAATGCGGCCCGCCCCTCCGCCGCTCAGCAGGTCACGCAGCGGATCAGCCCCCGACGGTGCACTCATGCCTTCGCCTTGCGGCCATGGGCGGCCGGCTGCTGCTGCGTGAGACAGTGGAGCGTGCCGAGTCCCCAGACGAGGTCCACGGCATGGATCCCAACAACCTGCCTCGTGGGCATGAGCTCCGCGAGCGTGTTGAGCGCCACGCGGTCGTGCATGTCGTTGAAGGTCGGCACGAGCACCACGCCGTTGGCGATGTAGAAGTTCGCGTAGCTCGCCGGCAGCCGCGCGCCGTCCATCACGACGGGACGAGGGTAGGGCAGCGTCACCGTGCGGATGGGCGCACCGGTCGCGTCCGTCGCCTTCTCGAGCCGTTTGAGATTGTCCAGCGAGCGCGCATGGTTCTCGTCCGCGGGATCCTCTTCATGCGCGAGCACCACCACGCCCGGCGCCACGAAGCGCGCGATGTCGTCGACATGTCCGTGCGTATCGTCACCCACGCATCCTTCGCCGAGCCAGATGGTCTTGCTCGTCCCGAGCTGCTCGGCGAACGCGCGCTCATAGTCGGCGCGCGTCATGCCCGGGTTCCGCACCTGGACATCGCTCAGCAACCACTCTTCGGTCACGAGCATCGTGCCCTGACCATCGCCCTCGATGCCGCCGCCTTCGAGCACCAGTCGATGTTGGCCGTCGGGCCGCAACGGCTCATGACGGCGCAGCCCCGTGCGATCCGCGATGAACGCGCCGACCTGCTTGTCGTGCGCGTAGTTCTCGTACTTCGCCCACGCATTGAAGTCCCAGTTGACGAGTTCGACGCTGCCGTCGGCCGCGCGTACCGCCGTCGGTGCCGAGTCGCGCAGCCACACGCGATCGCTCGGGCACAGGTGCAGGTGATATCTCGACTTGCGCACCTCGTGCATCTGCAGGCAATGCCACGCCTGCTCCTCCGACGCCTTGTCATGACAGAGGATATGCACGCGCTCATGGTGGGTGAGCACGCGCGCGATCTCAGCGTACACCCACGGAATCGGTCCGAGCTTGCCGGGCCAGTCGGGTTCATGGTGTGGCCATGCGATCCACGTGGCGTCGTGCCGCTCCCACTCGGCGGGCCAGCGGACACCAGCGGGCGATGCGCCGGTCCCCGCCGCCGATCGCTTCGACGTCACTGCGCTCACGGTCCCAGCCAGCGCTTGAGCAGCCCGCCGTACGCATCCACGCGGCGGTCGCGCAAGAACGGCCAGTTCCGCCGCGTGTACTCGATCTGCGCGGGATCGCACTCCGCCACGAGGATCGTCTCCTCCGTGCCACTGTCGGCGATGATCCGCCCGAAGGGATCGGCGATGAACGAGTGCCCGAAGAACTCGATGCCGTCGGTGCCCGACTCCGGCTCGAAGCCGGTGCGGTTGGGCGACGCGACGAACACGCCGTTCGCGATCGCGTGCGCACGCTGTGCGGTGCGCCACGCATCCGCCTGCGCCACGCCCCAGTCGGCCTTCTCTGCCGGATGCCAGCCGATCGCCGTCGGATAGAACAGCACGTCGGCGCCGAGCAGCGACGTGATGCGCGCGCCCTCGGGATACCACTGGTCCCAGCAGATGAGGACGCCGATGGTCGCGTAGCGCGTCTTCCAGACCATGAAGCCGCCCGACTCCGCATGCGGTCCCGGCGCGCCCGTCGGCTGCACGGGATCCGTCGACTCGCCCGGGGCGAAGTAGTACTTCTCCTCGAACATCGGGTCGTGCGGGATGTGCATCTTCCGGAAGAGCCCGAGCAGCGTGCCGTCGGCGTCGATCACTGCGGCGCTGTTGCGGTAGATGCCCGGCGCCTGCTTCTCATAGAACGGCGCGATCAGGACCACTTCGAGTTCCTTCGCCAGCGCCTGCAGCGCGGTGACGGTGGGCCCCGTCACCGGTTCGGCGATGTCGAACTTCGACGCGTCGAGCTTCTTGCAGAAGTACGGCGCGTTGAAGAGTTCCTTGAGACAGATGATCTGTCCGCCGCGCGCATGCGCCTCCCGGATGCGCGCGATCGTCGCCGTCAGGGTGGAGTCGAGCGTCGCTTGTACACCGTCCTGGATGATCGCGACGGTGAAGGGCTTCCGTGGGCTGTGTGGCATGCGTGAATTTCGCCGGGTCACGCCCTGATCGCCACCACCACGTCCATCACGTTCGTCCCCGTGTGTCGCTCGGGGATGATCGCACCGGCCGCGAGGAGCGCCGCATAGCTGTCGCAGCGCGCCAGTGAACGGGCGGGCTCGCCGCCGGCTGCCGCGCTCGCCTGCCACGTCGTCCCGTTGATGAGCGCGCCCGCCGCGGGAGCCGGCCCGTCGCGTCCGTCGGTGCCGGCGGCGAGCAGCCAGGCTCCCTCGATCCCGAGATCGTCGAGCACCTCCGCCGCCGACAGCGCGAGTTGCTGGCAGCGACCGCCGAGTCCATGGTCCGCGGGAAGGCGCACCGTCGTCTCTCCTCCCCAGATGAGGCAGGAGCCCGGCGCGACGCGCGAGAGCGAGTGCGCGATCACGCGGCCGGCGGCCGTTGCGTCGCCCGTGAGCAGCGTCAGCGAGAGGAGCACGGGTGAGCAGCCGAGTGACTGCGCCTTGGCTGCGACGGCTTCGAGCGCCGCCGAGTTTCCCACCACGAACGGCTCCTCCACGTGCGCGAACGCAGGGCTTCCCGGCTTGGGTGTCTCCGGCAGCGCGCCGGCTCGCATCGCGCCGATGGTCGAGGCCACCGAGAGCGGCACCTGCACGGCAACGCCGGCGTCGCGGAGGATGCGCTCCACATGCCATGCTTCGAGCGCATCCGGCGACACGGGGCCCGAGCCGATCATCGCCGGGTCCTCATTGGGCACGTCGGCGAGCAGGATGGGCACCACGCGCGCGCACTCGAGCGCCGAGGCGAGGCGGCCGGCACCCCAGCGCGAGAAGCGCTTGCGCACGGCGTTGATCCGCGTGATGGGGACTCCGGCGCCCAAGAGCAGCGCGTGAAGTGAAGCGAGGTCTTCCGGGCGCACGCCATCGATCGGCGCGCCGATCAGGCTCGACGTCCCGCCGGATATCAGGAGCACCACGACGTCGTCGCGCCCGATGCGCTCCGTGAGCGCCGCGAGTCGTTCGGCGGCGTACTGCGAACGGACACCGGGTACCGGGTGATCGCCGACCAGCATCTCCACGCCCGGATGCGGCGCCGCGGCGCTCGCCGCTCCGATCACCAGTCCACCGGCGATATGGAAGTTCTGCTGCTGAAAGTGTGCCACGGCCGCCTCTGCCATGGCAGGAGCGGCCTTTCCGAGAGCGATGATCCAGTGGGGACGGTCGCGACCAGGCTCCAGCACGACCTCCCGCGCGGCGAGTCCCTCGCGGACCACCAGGCCGGGATCGGCCGCACGGAGGGCTGCGTCGTAGATCTCCTGCAGGTCTGCCGCGAGGTCCCGCCCCTTCAATGGTTCAGCCTCCTGAGGCCTTCTTCACCGCTGCGCCGAGTTCCACATAGGAATCGGCAGAGAGTTCGCGGAACGGCCGCATGATGTGCGCGATGCGTCCATCGGGACCGATAACGAAGAGCACACGGCGCATGAACTTCAGGCCGACGCGATCGAACATCGCTTCGTAGGCGGCACCAGCGACGCCCTGCTTGTCGCTCACGAAGGTGACCGGGAAGTTCTTCTCGACGGCCCATGCGTGCAGCGTCGTGTCGTCGTCCGTGCTGATACCCAGGACGGTGACTCCCTTGCCGCCGTTGAAGAGGGTGGCGTACTGATCGCGGTACGACTCCATCTGCG
>JANOTV010000190.1:0-5537 GCA_031416495.1 Gemmatimonadota bacterium | reverse complement strand
GCACGCCCTATGAGCGCGGTGTCCGCGCCGAAGCGTAGCGCCTCACGGAACAGCACCTCGGCAACCGTGAACTCGCCGCGCGATGCGAGATACAGCGCGAGCGCGCCGCGGTGCGAGGGCTCGCGCGGCTTCGCGGCGACTGCGGCATACAGTTCACGCTCCGCCGAGGCGAGCCGACCCGCAGCGAGATACTCATCCGCGAGCGATGGCAGAGGTGGAGGCGGGCGCTGCGCCTCGAGCGCGACGGAGGTGAACGCGAGCACCGACGCGACTGATGCGATGCGCACCATCACCCGGCGCTTCATGGTGTGTGCGACGAGAACTCGGCGAGCAGTTCCACATTCGGATCCACACGGACGGACTTCGGTGGAGCCGTCCACGCGCCGGGCAGCAGCAGCCGCAACGTCGGCACCGCGGGCACTTCCACGCGCACGCGCTTCACGGAGCCCTCGGCGTCCTCGATCTCGAGCGTCAGCGGAAAGCGGAACGGCGCGAAGCGCGTGCCCTGCGTCACCTCGAGCAAGAGCGATCCGTTCGACTCCATGTGCGTCCACGCCGTGCTCACCTCCGCGAATCCCGGACGCGTGAGCCACTGGTCGAAGAACCAGCCGAGGTCGTGGCCCGCCTCGCGTTCCATCGCGATGCGCAGGTCCGCGGTCATCGCGTTGCCGTGCTCGTGCTCCTTCCAGTACGCGCGCACGCCGCGGAAGAACGCGCTGTCCCCGACCTCCGCGCGCAACATGTGCAGCACGAAACCGCCCTTCGCGTAGCTGTTCGAGTTGAGCAGCGCCATGAGGTCCGTCTGCGCGGTGTCGAGCACGGGGCGCGCGGCCACGACGGCGGCACGCACGATCTCATCGCGCAGGCCCCGCATATGCTCGCGCAGCGCATCGGCGCCGCGCGCGTGCTCCACGTAGAGCGCGGTGAAGTACGTCGCGAATCCCTCGGATAGCCACAGGTGCGCCCACTCGCGCTCAGTGACGGAGTTGCCGAACCACTGATGCGCCGTCTCGTGCGCGATGAGGTTCACGGAGACGCCCGCGGGCGTGCGGAAGAGCGCATCGCTGTAGAAGATCGCGCCTGCGTTCTCCATCCCGCCGAACCGCGTCGAGCTCTGCAGGTGCGCGAGCTGCTCGTACGGATACGGACCGACCGTGCGTGAGAAGAACCGCACGATGTCGTCCGCGAACCTGAAATTGCCGGGCATCGCCCACGCCTGCTCCGGCGCGGTGAAGACGCGCTGGGGCACGCAGCGGCCCGTGCTGCCGAGCCCGCATGCCGTGTGGCCGAGGTCGTGCTCCGTCAGCGGGGCGGCAGCGATGACCATCAGGTAGGTGGGGATCGGTGCCAAGGTCGCCCACGTCGTGACGGCGCGCGTGCCGCGCACCGCGCGACTGCGCTCAGTACCGTTCGCTACGATGCGCAGCGCGCTCGGCGCATCGATCCTGAATTCGACGAGCGCCTTGTCCGACGGATGATCGATGCTCGCGAGCCAGTGCCGCGCGCGATTCGGCCAGTTGTCGCCGAAGGCGCGCCAGCGCTTCGCGGAGTCGGTGGAGATGACGAGCCCATCGGCGGGAGCTCCTGCGTACGCGACGCGCACGCAGGAGATGGTGTCCGTATCCGCCGCGCCCAGTGCGATCGCGACGACCTTGCCGTCGTGCGTGAACTTCGCCGTGCGCGGGGTGCGGCATCCGAGGCGGACGCTGGACACCTTCATCGGCGCGAGCAGGTCGAGGCGGAGTGCATCGACATCGCGCGCGACACGGAACTCGATCGTCGCGGCCACAGCGACCTGCTTGCCCGTTTCGGGGAGCGTGATCTCGTAGCGATAGCGTGCGACGTTCACGCCGGACTGCTGCGCGGCGACCTCTGCCGGTGCAAGGATCGCCGCAAGGAGAACGACCGGTGCCAGGATGCTGACGGAACGCCCTGCCACGCGGAGCGGCTTCATGTCACCGCCACACGCAGCGCCTGGGCGAACTCATCGGCCGTCTGGTACCGGTCCTCGACCGCGCGCGCCATGCCCTTGAGCAGCACAGTGTCCACGGCATCCGGCAGGTCGGGCCGTCGGCTGCGCGCGGGGATGGGATCGTTGCGCAGGCGCGCGATCATCAGCTCCTGCTGGTTCTTGCCCTCGAACGGCAGCTTCGCGGTGAGCATCTCATACGTCATCAACGCGAGCGAGTAGATATCGGTGCGCGCATCGAGCGGCTTGCCGCGCAGTTGTTCGGGGCTCATGAACTCCGGCGTGCCGAGGATGATCCCGGTGGCCGTGAGCTTCTGCAGCTCGCCGCCGCTCTTCCGCTCCTTCGCGAGGCCAAAGTCCATCACGACCGCGTACTCGCTACCGTCGGCGCGACGGCAGATCATGATGTTCTCGGGCTTCAGGTCGCGGTGGATGATCCCCAGCTGGTGCGCGAGCGCGAGTCCGCCCGCGATCTCGCCCACGAAGCGCACGGTGTCGTCGAGGGTCGTCTTGCCCACGCGATAGTTGCGGTCGGCAAGGATCTCTCCCTCGACGAACGGCATCACCACGTACACGAGCCCGTCCTCGGTCTCCCCCATCCGCACGATGTGGCAGATGTTCGGATGCGCGAGGCGGATGCCCAGCGCCGCTTCACGCCGTAGCCGCGCCATCGCGTTCTCGTCCTTCGAGAGCGCGGGCGAAAGGATCTTGATGGCATAGCGTTCCTGCGTCGCTACGTCGCTCGCGAGATACACGTACGACATGCCACCCTCGCCGACCTTCCGCACGATGGTGTACCGGCCGTCGAGCACCTGGCCGTCCATGTTCGCATGGCTCACCGCGCCGCCCGCGAGCGCCGGCACATCCGCGAGCCGCGGCGAGGTGCGACGGTGCGCGCCTCCAGCGCTGGTGGACGAGTGGATCACGGGGCGCCCGGGAGCTGCAGGCACGGCGGGAGCCGCTGGTGCCAGGAACTGCCCCAACCGCGTGCCGTCCCGCGTGCAGAAGCGAGCCTCGTCTCCGTACATCGAACCGCAGATGGGACAGCGCATGCCCATGCGTCAGCTCGCCGTGGAGGTCGCGTCGCCGAGCACCGTCAGAAGCCCGTCGTATTCGATGTTGCCGCCGCTCAGGATGCAGACCGTCGGCCCGACAGCCTTCACGAGACCGTTCGTGAGTGCCGCAACAGTGATCGCGCCGCTCGGCTCACTCACCAGCTTCATGCGGTCGAGGATGAATCGCATCGCCGACGGGAGCAGCGAGTCCGGCACGGTGACGACATCGTCGAGATAGGCCGCGAGATGCGCGAAGTTCCGTGTGCCGATCCGCGTCGCGAGCAGTCCGTCGGCAAGTCCCGAGGCGTTCGCGGGGATTGTCGTCGGCTCACCCATCTCCCGCGCGCGCGAATACTTGGGCGATCCCTCGGGCTCCACGCCGATCACGCGCGCGGTCGGCACCAGCAGCTTCACCGCGGTCGCGACGCCAGAGCTGAGTCCGCCACCGCCGATCGGCACGAGCACCGTGCCGACCTCCGGCAGGTCCTCCACGATCTCCAGCCCAAGCGTGCCCTGCCCGGCGATGATCGTGTCGTCGTCGAAGGGCGGCACCATCGTGAGCCCCTCCGCCTGCTGGATCTCCGTGGCCTTCGCCATGCGCTCGATCGTCGTGATGCCTTCGTACACGCAGCGCGCGCCGAGGCGCACGGCGCCATCCCGCTTGGCGCGCGGCACGGTGGTCGGCATGACGATCGTCGCATGCACGCCGAAGAGTCGCGCCGCGAGCGCCACCGCCTGGCCATGATTGCCGGAGCTCGCCGTGATCACGCCCCTGGCGCGCGCTTCCTCGGAGAGCCCCGCGAGATACGTGTAGGCGCCGCGGAACTTGAACGCGCCGCCGCGCTGCAGCATCTCGGGCTTCAGGTATGTGGGGACGCCCGACTTCGCGGAGAGGTCGCCCGAGGCGAGGAGCGGTGTGCGAACAGCGACGCCGCGCAGGATGGCGGCAGCGGCACGGAGGTCGGCGAGGGTCACCAGCGAGTCAGGCACCGCAGTCCTTTTCGGGCGTGGAAACACGGGCCATCGAGGCAGCTCTCCAGAGGGCGCGGACCACGATAATCTGCGGCGCGGCCCCCTATTCTGCAACGCTTCGGCGACCCGTGTGTCGACCCGTGCCGCGCGTCAGGGACGCGCCTTGATCGCGGCGACCAGCCCCGCGCCTCAGGGACGCATCAACATCGCACCGCAGCCGTCGGTCGACGGCGGGTTCGCCGGTCCGTACCTCCCCTCGACGAGCCGCACCGACGAGCCATCGATGATCAGCGTGTACAGGCCGTCGTAGTTGTGGTCGCAGAGATTGGCGCGCCTGGGGCCGCCGAGCGCCGCGATATACGACATCACCGTGTTGGAATGCCCGACCACGACGACGGTCTTGCCGGCATGCTTCCGCACCGCTTCGGCGACCACCGCCGCGTGCACGGCCGCAGGTCCGAGCGGCAGCACCTCAGGCGTGAGGCCGAACTGCTCGGCGACCGGGCGCGCCGTCTCGCGTGTACGCGTGGTGGGCGTGTGGAGCACTGCGGCCACGTTCGCGTCCTTGAGCAGTCCGATCAGCGCCTGCGCACGCTTCTTGCCGGTCTCCGTCAACGGCGGATCGTTCGCGGGCTCCGCCATCTTCTCAGCGTGGCGCACGATCACCACGACAGTCGGCGCCGACTGCGCGATGATCGCGGTCGAGGCGAAGCAGAGGAGCAGGAACGCGAGTGCGAAGCGTCGCATCTGATGTCCGGTGAAAATGCGTTCGATGATGCCGAGGATAGTACGCGTCAGGCGGTGTACTCTAAGAGCGCGACGCCCCAGCTTAGGCGCGCCGACGCCATCCCGCCAGCATCGCCGGAAGGATGAACATCGCGCCGAGCGTGCCCGCGACCGTTCCGCCCGCAGTGGCGAGCGCGATCGCGCCGAAGAGGCTCGACGCGCTCGTGCCCACCGCGAGCGGGATCAGCGACGCGATGGTCGTGAGCGTGACCATGAGGATCATCCCCGAGCGGTCGAGCGCGGCGCGCAGCACATTCGACGACGTGAGCTTCCCGTTCGCCGAGGCGCGCCGCTTCTCGAGCGCCGCATCCACGAGGAGGATCGACTGGTTCACCGCGAGGCCGACCACGAGGATCACGCCCACTGCCGCCTCGCGCGTGAACGACGCGCCGGCCAGCCAGAACGCCGCCATCACGCCCGCGAGCGCGAGCGGCAGTGAGAGGAACACCATCGCCGCGCCCCACGTGGAGTCGAAGACCATCGCCACCGAGAGGATCACGAGCACCACGCCGAGCGCGAACACGAGCCAGAGTCCGCGCTGGCTCGTGTCCTGCTCACGCTGGAACATGTTGTCGTCCTGCACGGTGAATCCCGGCGGCACGCTGATGCTCTTCATGAACGCATCGTGCGTGCGGTTGGCGAGTCGCGTTGGGCCGCGGAACTCATAGGCCACCACGCGCAGGTACTGCTGGTCGTCGCGACTGATGGTGCCGAGCTGCTCCTGCTCGCCCACGAGCGAGAGGTCCTCCACGCGC
>JANOTV010000189.1:0-4431 GCA_031416495.1 Gemmatimonadota bacterium | reverse complement strand
GGCGACGGGATCCTGACGTACAATGCCAGCGCCGCGCTGAACGAGGTGTTCGTCGGCGACTCGGCCAAGTTCCTCGGCTACGCGTCGCCACGCTTCAACATGGCGATCACGCCGGGCGTGGATCTGTTCGACCGCAAGCTCCGCCTCTCGGCGCTCATCGACCGCCGCGATGGCAACCGTTACTACAACAACACGGAGCGCATCCGCTGCGCCTCGCGCCTCAACTGCAACGGTCTCAACAACCCGAATGCGTCGTTCGAGGAGCAGGCGATGGTCGTGGCCGCGCTCAACCATCCGGCGCGCACCAATGCCGGCTTCATGCAGCCCGGCGCCTTCACGCGCCTCCGCGAGGTCTCGGTCAGCTACCAGCTGCCGTCGCAGGTCACCAACGTGCTCCGCTCCAAGGACGCGACCCTGACCTTCGCCGCCCGCAACGTGGCTACCTGGACGCGCTATCGCGGCGTGGATCCGGAGAACGACTTCACCGTGACGGACGGTGGGGACCTCCCACAGGATTTCCAGACCTTCGGTCCCGCGAGCTACTACATCCTCCGCCTCAACATCGGATTCTAACTCCATGCGACCACACGACCTGATCCCGCGCGGGGCCGCCCGATGGGGCGTCCGCACAGCCGCGGCGGTCCTGCTGCTCGGGGCCTGCTCGACCGACACCTTGCTGCTCGCGCCTGACCCCGACCTCGCGCCGAAGACGGTGTTGAACGCGGAAGCGGCCAACGCGGTCTACATCGGCGCGCTCGCGCGCTTCCGCAACGTCACCGGCGGCGCCGAGAGCTCTTGGCTCTTCGGGGGCCTCCTGGCTGATGAGTGGTCCACCTCGTCGACGTTCATTCAGAACGACGAGACCGACCAACGGCAGATCCAAACGAACAACTCCTCGGTCACGGGCATGTTTCGCGACCTGGCGCGTGTGCGCACGGCCTCGAACCAGGCGATCGCCGGCCTCGTGCAGTACCAGCCGACGCGCATCGCCGAGCGGGCGGAGATGTACTTCGCCCGCGGCTTCGCCGAGATGCAGTTGGCGCAGGACTTCTGCAACGGCATCCCGCTCTCGGTTCCGGCCTCTGATGCGGCGGGCACTGGGCAAGTGTTCGGCGAGCCGCTGACGGTGGCCCAGGTCTTCGGGGTGGCAATCGTCTCGTACGACTCGGCCAGGGCGCTGGTGACCGGCCTGACCGACTCCGCCTCGGTGCGTGTCGAGCGGGCGGCGCGCATCGGCAAGGCGCGCGCACAGCTGGGCCTCGGTGACGCGGTCGGGGCGGTGGCGACGATCGCCAGTGGCACGGCGCTGCCGGGTGCCTACGCGTACAACCAGACCTTTGCCGTCACGTCGGGCAACAACGTCCTCTGGGCGCAGCCGTTCTCGGCGGCGCGCTACATCGTCGGCGACAGCCTCGAAGGGAACATCCCGCCGTCGTTCACGGTGGCGAACGCGATTCCGTTCGCGCGCGCGGCCGACCCACGCGTGCCGACGACGATCCTCGTGACGCTGGGCCAGGACGGCCAGACCCGGATCCGTCGCACGACGCTCTGGGGTCGCAGCACGACGATCCCGGTGGTGAGCGCTCTCGACGCGGCGCTCATCCGCGCGGAGGCGCGCGTGAGGGTGTCGGACCGTGCGGGCGCGCTCGTGATCCTGGACTCGCTGCGCGCGGCCGTGATGACATTGGGTGCGATCACGAAGCCGGCGATGCCGGCTCTTGTGAATCCGGGCACGCAGCCTGGAATGGTCGCGCTCTTCTTCCGCGAGAAGGCGTTCTTCACCTTCAGCCGTGGGCAGCGGCTGGGCGACATGCGCCGCATGATCCGCGACTATGGCCGCACGGCGGCGAACACGTTCCCTACTGGCACGCACTACAAGGGCCCGGCGTATGGGAGCGACGTGAACCTGCCGGTGCCGACGGACGAGCGGAACAACCCGAACTTCACGGGCTGCATCGATCGCAACCCGTAGGGCGGGCTGGTATAGCGGTCACGGTTGGCGGGGCGGGGGTGGGGTCGATGACCGCGCCTTCGTCTTGCCGCTGCGGCGGAGATGCGGTGGAGGGAGGGACGGATGGGGCGAGCCAGCAACGGTGGGGGACATTGGTCGTTCGACGCGCGCCGCACTCTCCTGCTCGTCGCGCTGGGCGTCGGTGCGGTAGCGAACGCTGCCGCCCAGTCGGCCCCTCGGACCACATCGGGGGCGCCTGACGGGACCGCCCGCGGGGCGGTGCGTGGTGTGGTCCGCGACGATGCCGGGCGACCGCTCGCGGGAGCGCACCTGCACGCGGTCGGCGCGTCGGTCTCAGCCGAGAGCAACGAATCAGGGGCGTTCAGGCTCGATGGGCTGGCGACGGGCCCGTCACGAATCGTCGTGCGCCGCATCGGGTTCGCGCCGGAAACGCTGCGCGTCACGGTCGCGGCGTCCGCCGCCAGCGAGTCCGAGGTCCGACTCACTCGCGTGGCCGTACCTCTCGACCCGGTGGTCGTGCGCGGACGACGGGAGGTCCGCGGGCCGATGGCCGGTTTCTATGCCCGGCTCGAGCAGGGCAATGGCCGCTTTTTCACGCAGGAGCAGATCGCCAAGCGAAACATCAGCCAGATGTCGGACCTCCTGCGCGGCATCCCGGGACTGCGCGTCCAGCAGCGCCGTTCGGGAGTGTCGCAGTTCAGGCTGCGCGGCTCGGCGATTGCGCCGCTGGTCTGGCTCGACGGCATCCCGATGGGGTCGGGCGAGGTGGACCTGGATGCCTTCGACCCGCGGAGCTTCGCCGGAATCGAGGTCTACAGCGGACCCGCCACGGTCCCTGTGCAATTCAGCGGGTCGCGCACGATGACCACTTCCGGCGGGGCGATCGTGCTCTGGACGCGTGAGGGCGACGCCGGCCCCCCTCGGCGCCGACGAGGCGCACCGACTCCGGCGCTTCTCGTCGCGCGCATGATCGAGCGGGGCGAGGCGTTCACCGCTGATGGGGTCGATTTGCCGGCGAGCATCATTGAGGAGGAACTGGTCCCGCCACTCTACCCCGACTCGCTGCTTTCCGCCCGGGTGCCCGGTTCGGTCGAGGTGGAGTTCGTGGTGGATGCGACCGGCCGGGTGCGGATGGACACCTACGGTGTCATCTCGACGACGCATCGCGGGCTGATCGAGCCGGTGCGGCGTGCGCTTCACGGGCAGGCCTTCGTGCCGGCCATCAAGGGCGGTCGACCCGTTCCACAGGTCGTGCAACTACCCTTCGTGTTCCTTCCGGACTCCGGCGTGGTCGTGCGCAAACCCAAAGACTGACGTCGGATAGTGACACTGGACTCAGCGCATTCGGATACGAGCGCGTATCGAAGCTGAATGCTGGCGGGTTCGAGGTCTCACGCAATAGTGCTCGGGCTCCGGGCGGAAGGAGCGGTCAAGTGGTAATGCACGCACGGATACTGTTGGCCGCTACGATCATTCTCGCCCTTGCTCCTCAGATGCGCCCGCTGGCGGCCCAGGCCGTCGCTGGGCCGTCCGCATCGCTATCGGCGCGTCCGAGCATCGCCGCCGTGCGCCGGACCTCCCCGGTCTCCATCGACGGCCGACTCGACGACGAAGCGTGGCAACGGGCGACCGTCGCGAGCGGGTTCGTGCAGAAGGATCCGATCGAGGGGAACCCCGCCGAGCACGCGACCGAGGTCCGGATCCTCTACGACGACGACGCCATCTACATCGGGGCGCGCATGTTCGATGCGGAGCCGCGGACCATCGCGCGGCAGCTGGTGCGCCGTGACGAGAACGGCAACGCGGACTGGTTCGCGGTCGGCTTCGACCCCCGGATGGATCGGCGCACGGGGTACTCGTTCTTCGTCAGCGCTGCGAACGTGCAGAGCGACGAGTACCTCTACAACGACACCGACTCCGACAATGCGTGGGACGCCGTCTGGGCCTCTGCGGTCCAGCTCGACTCACTCGGCTGGACCGCTGAGATCCGGATCCCGCTCTCGCAACTTCGCTACCAGACGTCGAGCGGGGAGCAGGCGTGGGGGATCAACTTCGCCCGCGGACGATTCCGCTCGAATGAGGAGACGCACTTCGCGCTGATGTCAGAGTTGCAGCGGGGAGCGGTCTCCCAGTTCGGCACGCTCACGGGCATCCGCACGGAGCACGCGCCGCGGCGCATCGAGCTGCGGCCGTACGTCGTTGCAGGGGGACAGTTCGAACCCGCCGAGCCCGGCAATCCGTTCCAGGACGGATCGAGCACGACCAAGCGCGTCGGGATCGACATGAAGTACGGGCTCGGATCGTCGTTCACGCTGGACGCGACGATCAACCCGGACTTCGGTCAGGTCGAGGCGGATCCGGCGGTGATCAACCTCACGGCGTTCGAGATCTTCTTCGAGGAACGGCGGCCCTTCTTCGTGGAAGTCGCGCGCATCTTCGACTTCACGCTGTCGGGCCGG
>JANOTV010000188.1:0-11337 GCA_031416495.1 Gemmatimonadota bacterium | reverse complement strand
GTTCAAATGATCTTCGAGTAAGTGCCTTTTCCCGTTCCGGATCGAAGATACTTTTAGTGGACGCCGAGTTTAGGCGGGTGTGGCCCAGTCGTAGTTGAAATACAGGCCACCCGCTGCTGATGCGGCTTACGCCGCGGCGAGTGTCGCGAAGGAAAAAGTGTGCTGAAGGGCGTATTTCAGCAAGGGCAGATGGCGATGGTGTTTCACGCGACGAAACTGTCGTTCCGTCGCCCAGAGGGCCGACGCGCACCACCGCACCACGGCGCGGGGTGCGGGTCGTCGCGGACATACTGCGGACCGGCCATCGGCCGTGCGTCGTCACCACCAAGCACTACTCGTCACACGGTCAAAGACCTGGTATGATCGCGAGCAGGCGGTTGGGCCGCATCGCAGTTCCTTCCACCTTCAACCGTCCACCTATTCGCGGCGGGGTGTGAGACGTCGAGAAGTGAGCAGCGCGAATCCCAGCGTGAGCCAAAGCGCGGATCCAATCCAATCCCGCGTCCACACCACGTAGATCACCGCCGACCAGAAGGACACGATGAACGCAATGACGTTCATCCCGACGACATACGTTGGCATTGGTCCCTCCCACGGTATGATGGTGAGGTGGCACAGACGACCCGCGCAGTGCTTGTGCTTCCTGCACTTCCTCGACGATCGAGATCGGTTCAGGTATCGGCACAACCCACGGCATTCCTGAGCCGCGCAGTCACCGAGTTGCCCTTCGTACCCCGCACCAGCCCCCTGCACCCTTTGGTCCCGCACCTACAGTCGAACGGTTCGCTCTCCTCGTCCAGCAGGTCGGCGTAATCGAGCGTGAGTTCCTCGCCCGCCGCAGTATCCCGGAGCGCGACCACATCGAGCCCGCAATAGCCGGTGTTCGGTTCGCACGAATGGTTCTGCGGTGCCCACGAGGCCGCATCGTCGTCCCACAACACGTATACCTCGTCACTCAACGGGTACGCGTAGTGCCGGAAGAGTGTTCGGTCGGCCTCGCTCCAGTTGGCCTCCACATACCGCCGCGTGACGATGCGCTGGCTGCGCTCCTCGCCGCGGAACACGGTCTCCCCGGCGGCTATTCGCTCGCGCGCGACAATGCCGTACCCCGAGCTCGCACCGCCGCGCATCTCGTAACGCTTCCGCTTCCGCGCATGACGAGCGAGGCCTTCGTCGATGATGCGCTTCAGAAAACCCGCCTGCCCGAGTCCATCGTACCTCAGGATGTGATCCGCCGAGCCCTCGGAGCCCTCTTCATAGAACACGGAACAGGTGAAGTTCACCTCGAGGAAGAACAGCTCGCCCGCGGCGTTCATGCGGAAATCCATGCGCGCGTAGCCGCAGCCGTTGAACCCGGCGAACACCTGCTCCGCCACTTCCCTGAGACGGTCGCTCAACCCGGCGTCGCTCACACGCACGTTCGCCTCTGGGTGCTGCTCCGAGGTCTTGAGCGCGTAACTCTTGAAGCTATGGCCGCTCGTGAATCGGTATTCGATGGGTGCGAGCGCGGCACATCTTCCGCCGCCCGCGGGGTCGGCCACGACGAGCACGGTGAACTCGCGCCCGTCTACATACTCCTCGACCAGTAGCTCGGGATACTCCCCGATGACAGCGGCGACCTTCGCACTCAACTCGGCGGCGTCCCTCACCAGCGACTGCGCATCGACGCCGAGTGAGTCGCCGGCCTTGGCGGGCTTCACGAAGAGCGGGTAGCGGAGGCCGGCGCGCGCGGCGATCGACGCCGCGTCACGGGAGTCGCCGAGCTTCACGACCACATACGCCGGCGTCGGCACGTCCATCGTGTGCGCGACGTACTTCATCAGCACCTTCGGTGGGTCATACAGCGCCGCGGTCGGGCCCGTGTACGGTAGGTCGAGGGCGTCGAGGGCATGGATCACGTCGATCGACGGCACATCCCACTCGAGGTAGCCCTCGCAGAGGTTCACGAAGATGTCGAAGCCCTGCCTCGACAGCTCCTTCAGCTGACGGTAGGTGCTGAGCTTGTGCAGTGCGACATGATGGACTTCGACGCCGGGCAGCAGCTTCGACAGGTCGCGCGGCGGATCGTAGTTGGC
Source organism: Gemmatimonadota bacterium (assembly GCA_031416495.1). Lineage (GTDB taxonomy): Bacteria > Gemmatimonadota > Gemmatimonadetes > Gemmatimonadales > Gemmatimonadaceae > Pseudogemmatithrix. Next base: position 9,262 of record JANOTV010000188.1, on the reverse strand, counting down.
GTAGTCCACCGACGAGGTGGAGTAGTCGGGCTGCAGAACGCAGACTTTCAGCGTCGGCCGGGTCACGCGATGGCCTTTCGTGGGGGTGTGAGGTGGGCAGTGTGAGGTGTGAGGTTACGCCTCTCTCCCCTCTCTTCCTCTTCCCCCTCTCCCCTCTTCGCCGACACGTTCACGATCTCGCGCACCAGATGGCTGAACGGCGTCCGCGCAAACCTCAATATCGCGCCGATGCTCGTATAGTTCTCATCCTCCGACAACCCGCACTGCGCGTTCACTTCGAGCACGACGATCTCGCCCGTCACCGCGTCCTGGCGCAGGTCCACGCGCCCATACCCGCAGCCGTCCACCGACGCGTACGCCGCCCAGCTCACCTCGATGATCCGCTTCGCGAGTGCGCGCGAAACCTCCCGGTAATTCCAGAGATGGGCATCGTCCTTCAGCGGATCCTCGGTCTCGTACAGCCCCCACAATCGATCGAACGACAAGAACCGCTCGGCGGGCGGCAGCATCTCATTGAAGAGACGCTCCACCGGCAGGTAGATGATGGCGCTCTCGCGGTCATCATGCCCGCCCACGATGAACGTCGTGAACTCGGGCCCGTCGACGAACCGTTCGGCGATGATGCCGCCGCCCGCGAGGTCCCATCCGTGATAGCCGTTGGTGAGTCGGCGGAGCTGGGCGCCGAGTTCCTGCGGCGACCTCACCACCGACTTGGTCGTGATGCCCATGCTGCCCGCCGAGACGGCGGGCTTCACGATGAGCGGTGCGCCAAGCCGCGTGAAGATGCCCGGTGAGGTCGTCGCCCCGGCGGGGATCACTTCCCAGGGTGATGTGGGGACTCCCGCGCGATCGAACGCATGCTTCATGTCGATCTTCGACGTCGTCACATCGTAGAAGCGTTCGTCGGCGCCGGTGTACCGCACGCCACGCTCCTCGAGGCATCGAATGACGCTGAGCCCCGGCGCACCATTCGTCTCGTCGCCGTCGCAGAGGTTGAACGCGACGGGCTCGAGCGCGAGCGCCGCCGATTCTGCGATGAGGGCATCGACCACCCGGACGTGGTCGGCGAGAGTGATGGGTTGCCAGCGCCAAGCGATGCCGAGTTCGGTGAACGCACGGTCGAACTCGGCGCGACTCTGGGAATAGTCGCTGTACCACTCGATGTCAGGATCATCCGTCTCCACCAGCGGCGCGAGAACCCACACCAGGATCGGTGTGTCTGTCGGTCGCGCGAAGGGGAGACGGGCCGCGCTCAAAGCGCGGTGGGTGATCGCATGCAGAGAAGATACGCGTTCTTTACAAAAGCGCACCTCCCCCCTCGGCGCACTTACCGCCGGAGCGCACTCCTCAGGTCAGCGAGGCGGACGCTCGATCACGAAGACGGGGATGCCTACGCGCGGCGGTGTGCCGCTGCGGGCACCCCATGCCCTTCTCGGGAACGAGAGCCAGAGCAGCGCGTTGCCCACGCGTTTCCCTACGATGGCTGGCGCGTTCCTGAACGTGAGAACCGCCGCTGCGGGAGTCATGTGCAGGTCGTAGTTCGTGAGCGCATCGATGTAGGTGCCCGTGCTGTCGAACGCCGTGACATTGAGCGCGTCGTGGATGTTCAGCGTGTCGCCGACCGCAATGATGAGGACGTTCGGCGCAGGAAGGAGACCCGCGACGACGAGCGCGATCGTCGCGAGTTCTGCCGTCGAGGGATAGCCCATGCGGGGAATCCGCGGCGCGCCTGGAGGGATGGAGTCCACGCGCTTGGTGATGATGATGCCGCCGCGCACTGCGGTCGGGATGTCGGCTGTGGCGGCAGCGCGCGGCGCGGGTACGTCGCCGGCGGGCTGGCGGGCGCAGGCAGTGGCGACGACGCTCGCGACCAGAAGGGATACTGCGGTGATGGGTCTCATGGGATTCTGGAAAGAGTGAACTGCTTCACGCGCTCCACTCCGAGCGAGTCGGTGTCGAGCGCCAGAAGATAGTCGGACCCGAACTCGAGATAGTCGGCGAACCGCGGCGTCTGGTATTCGCGGATCCACAGTCGCCCATCCCTTCCTACCCGCAAGCTGCTCATCGCGGGGAACTGGTCGGCCACCGAACGCTTGTCGCTGACGAGCGTGGGCAGCATCATCTCGCGACTCCTGGCGTTCGAGTTGGCGAATCGGCGCTCATCGTGATCGCATCATTCGCGGCGCTGCCGCGGTCCCAGGCGGTGAGAACGAAGACCGCCGCGCAGAGCAGTGGATGGATTCTCATGCGGGCTATTATAACACGAAAGGCCTGATCACCACCTGGTGGCTGGCACCATCATCGACGAGCGGCATCGCATCGTCATCGAGCACGCGGCCATCGAGCGTCACCGTTGACCCAGCCCGGAGGCGCCCCGGATGGTGCACGCGGATGGTGTAGGTGGTGCTCGTGCCGAAGCGGTACTCGATGGTGAGCTCGGGCCACGATTCGGGCACGCAGGGCTTCAGGCGCAGCGTATCGCCCACCTTGGTGAAGCCGACCAGCGCCTCAAGACCCACGCGGTACATCCAGCTTGCGGAGCCCGTGTACCAGGTCCATCCGCCGCGGCCAACGGCGCCCGGCGTCGTGTACACGTCGGCGGCCACGACGTACGGCTCCACCTTGTAGGTCTTCACCGCGGCGGGCGTGTCGCCGTGCGTGATGGGGTTGAGCAGCTGGTACTGATGGAACGCGCGATCGCCCTCGCCGCGCATCGCGGTCGCGAGCACGGTCCAGAGCGCGGCGTGCGTGTACTGTGCGCCGTTTTCGCGCACGCCCGGCAGGTAGCCCTTGATGTAGCCGGGGTCGTGCGGCGTCTTGTCGAATGGTGGCGTGAGCAGGCGGATCAACCGCGCCGGCTCGTCCACGAGATGTTCGCCGAGCGAGTTCATGGCTTGTGCCTGGCGCTCGGGCCTTCCGGCGCCGGAGATCACGCTCCAGCTCTGCGCGATGGAGTCGATGCGGCACTCCTCGCTCTGCGCCGAGCCGAGCGGCGTGCCGTCGTCGAAGAAGGCGCGACGATACCAGGCACCGTCCCAGGCATGCGTCTCGACCGCGGCCACGTACTGATCGGCCTGCTTCCTGAATTGCGCGGCGGTCTGATCCTCTCCGCGCGCTTCGGCGTGCCGCGCGTACGAACGCAGCGTGTCCACGAGGAACCATGCGAGCCACACGCTCTCGCCCTTGCCCTCGGCGCCCACGCGATTGAGGCCATCATTCCAGTCGCCTGTGCCGATCAGCGGCAAGCCATGATCGCCCGTCGTGCACGCCTTTCGCAGTGCGCGCAGGCAATGCTCGTGGATGCTCGCCTCTTCCTCGCTCACCTGCGGGAGGTCGTACACCTCGTGCTCGTCGGGCTGCAACGTGCGCATGGTGATGAACGGCACGACTTCATCGAGCACCGTCGCGTCGCCGGTGACGCGCACGTAGTGGCTCACCACGTACGGCAGCCAGGCGAGGTCGTCGGAGAAGCGGGTGCGGACGCCGCGGCCGCTGTCGGGATGCCACCAATGTTGCACGTCGCCTTCGACGAACTGCCGTGCCGCCGCGCGCAGAATGTGTGCGCGGGCCACCGCAGGCTCCGCATACACGAACGCCATCACGTCCTGCAGCTGGTCGCGGAACCCATATGCACCGCTGCTCTGGTACACGGCCGAGCGCGCCCACATGCGGCAGGCGAGCGCCTGGTAGAGCGACCATCGGTTGACCATCGCATCGAAGGTCGGCTCTGGGGTCTTCACCTTGATGACTGCGAGACGTTCCTGCCAGTCGTCGAGCGTGCCCTGCACGGCGCGGATCGCCGAGTCGGCGTGGCGGTACCGATCGAGCAGTTGCAGTGCCTGCTCCTCGGTGGCGGCGCCGCCCAGCGTCATGACCACCACGCGCGTCTCGCCGGGCTGCAGTTCGAGCTGGCACTGCAGCGCCGCGCATGGGTCGAGGCCGAAGCCCGCGAGGCGTGAGAGCGAACGATCACGCAACCCGCGAGGATCGGCCGCGGTGCCGTTGCGACCGAGGAATGAGCGGCGGTCGGCCGTGTACGAGATCACCGGTTCGCTGATCGACGCGAAGGTGACCCAGCTCGAGAACGTCGGGTCGAAGTGATTGCGCGCGAGGATCGCGTGGCGTGCCTCGTCGTAGAGGGTGCGCACGCGATGCTGCGTCTGCTCGCGGCTCACGCCGAGCGTCCACTCCGCGTACGACGTGAGGGCGATGCTCCGCGGCGTGTCGCCGAGGTTGGTGACACGCAGCAGCGAGACCTTCACCGCCTCATCGCCCGCCATGCCCAACAGGAGACGCGTGCGGATGCGATCATGTTCGTATTCGAACGTCGTCGCGCCCGCGAGATGCTCCACGCGATAGGCCGCCGCGTTCACTGGGGGCACGGGCGCGGGCGTCGCGGCCCAGAGCGAGCCCGACTCCACATCCTGCAGGTAGAGCACCTCGCTCACCGGGTCGGACACGGGATCGTTGTGCCAGGGCGTGAGGCGGAAGAAGTAGCTGCTGCCGACCCAGGTGAAGCCGGCGCCGCGCTCGCTCACCACGAAGCCGCCCTTCTCGTTGGCGACGACGTTCGCCCACGGCGCGGGCGGGAGATGATCGGCGCGGATGCGCATGCGATAATCGCCCGTCGGCGTGAAGCCGCCGATGCCGTTCTCGGAGGAGAGCGGCTCGCCGGCGGGCACGAGCGGAGGCATCGCGGGCGCGGGGTGCGATTTGCGCACGATGTTCGTGAAGTCCTCCTCGGTCTCCGCGCGCTCCTCGGCGAGGATGCGCGTGAGCGAGCGGCCATCGCAGTGGATCTCCACGCGCGCCGCCGCGCGCAGCGTCGCCATCGCGTCCTCGTGCAGTGCGTCGCGACGGCGCATGAAGGCGCCACCAGGACCATCGACGACGGTCGAGCCGCCTGACGCCAGCATCGCCGCGGTGATGCGGTCCTGCATCTCCTGGATGTAGCTGTGCGGATGCCCATCGACCACGACGAGATCCACCGTCATACCGCGACGTCGCCAGTACCGGTGCGCGGCGAAGATGCGCTGCAGCGTGGGGATGCCTTCCATGGAGTCGATAGTCACGAGCACGATCGGGTGGTCGCCCGAGATGCCGTGCTCCCAGAGCCGCTGCTGCCAGCCTTCACCGCCTTGCAGTTCGTCGCTCGGCGCGCGCACCTCGCCCGACGCGTATAGCAGGTACCCCGCGAGGTCCTGGAACATCGCCGCCTCGGCGGGCGTGATGTCGAGTTCCTGCAGTTCGATCTGCGTCGAGGTCCACGCGAGGTCGAGGGCGCGCTGCGCGGCGTGCGGTTCGTGGTAGCGGCCCGCGAGCTCGAGCGCGCGGTCCTTGGATGTGGTGACGAGCGACGTAAACGCGACGCTCTCCGACTGGCCCGGACGCAGGCGCACGCGGGTGCGGAGCGAGAACACGGGGTCGAGCACCGCACCGGTGGTGCCGGAGAGCTCGCCTTCGGTGTCCAGCGCCTGCGGGCTCCGCGTGTTGCGTCCACGTCCGATGAAGCGCGCGCGATCGGTCTCGCAGGTCACCGGCCCGATGCGTTCGCGTCCGGCGTCCACCACATGCACGCACCAGAGCGGGCGTTCGTGCGCGGAACGCGGGCGCCGCGTGGCAGTGATCGCCGTGCACCACCCGTGGTACTCCGTCTCCACGAAGAGATTGCCGAACGCGGGGTGCGCGAGGTCGGCGGCGCGCGGCGCGAGCACGATCTCGCCGTAGCTCGTGAGCTCCACGTCGCGCGTGGTGTTGCCGTTATTCGTGAGCGTGACGCGCCGGACCTCCGCGGAATCCTCCGGCACCACAACGATCTCGGTGCGCGTGTCGATGTCGCCGTCACGGCGCTGCAGCGTCACGCGGTCGGTCGCGAGCGATGCGTGGAAGTAGTCGGCCGATATGCACATCGGGTGGTGGCCCACCGACCAATTGCGTGCCTTGCTGACGTCCCGCACATAGCAGTACTGGCCGGTGCTGTCGCTCGTGCCGTCGGCGCGCCAGCGCGTGAAGGCGAGATCCTCGTACCGGCTGTAGCCGCTGCCGGCATGACTCACCATCACGGTGTACGGGGCATGGCCGAGCAGCGCGACCTGCGGTTGCGAGAGTTCGGGCTCGGAGATCTCGCGCACGACCGGCCGTGCGACTTCCTGCTCGGGCGCCGCTTCTTCCGCGCGCGTGAGCTGCGGTTCCTGCAGCGCGAGCCGACGCGGCACGCGCTCATCGAGCAACAGCGCCGTCGCGCGCACGATCGGATCGGCGTGGAAGCGTTCCTGCCAGCGATGGTCGAGCAGCGCATTGGTGATGGACACCAGCGTCATGCCGATGTGGTGCGCCATGTAGCTGCGCACGATCGAGAATCGCTGCTCGGGGTCCGGGCGCGTGTAGTCGAGCGCATCATAGAAGCCGAACTCGCCGAGCGCGCCATTCGCCTCAAGGCGGCGCAGGTTCTCGAGCCCGCGCTCGGGGAACACGAGCATCGCGAGCGCCGATGCGTATGGCGCGATCACGAGGTCGCGGCCGAGCCCACGCTTGAGTCCGAGGTCGGGGACGCCGAAGGCGCGGTACTGATACGTCATGTGCCGGTCGCGCACGTTGTACGCGCTCTCGCTCACGCCCCAGGGCACGTTGCGCTCGATGCCGTACGCGATCTGCCGTTCAAGCGATCCCTCGTATGTCTCGGCGAGCAGCGTCGCGGGGAACGAGTGCATCACGAGCAGCGGCATGAGGTACTCGAACATGCTGCCGCTCCACGACACGAGCGCGGTGGAGCCGGAGGCGTGCGTGAGCGTGCGTCCGAGCCGGAACCAGTGATCGAATGGCACGTCGTGCTTCGCGATCGCAACGAAGCTCGCGAGGCGGGCCTCCGAGGCGAGCAGGTCGTACGACGAGAGGTCGAGCGTGTGCGTGCCGGTGTGGTACCCGATCGCGAAGAGGCTGCGCGTCTGGTCGTACAGAAAGCGGAAGTCCATCTCCATCGCCAGCAGCACCGCGCGCTCGGCCGTCGCCTTGAGCCCGAGCGCGATGCATGCCTGACGCAGCGCGATGAGGTGGCCCGCGAGGTTGCCGCTGTCCACCGTCGAGATGTACGCCGGCTCCAGCACACGGAGCTCGGTGAGGTCGTACCAGTTGTAGAAGTGCCCGCGATACCGCGGCAGCTTCTCGAGCGTAGAGAGCGTGCGGTCGAGATGCTCGCGCAGTTGCTCGAGGGAGATGAAGCCGAGGTCGTGCGCGCTCACGGTGGAGAGCAGCTGCAGCCCGATGTTCGTGGGCGAGGTGCGCATCGCGACGAGGGGCGCGGGGTCCGCCTGGAAGTTGTCGGGCGCGAGCCAGTGCGTCTCCGCGCTCACGAACTTCTCGAAAAACATCCAGTGCAGGCGCGCATAGCGCAGCGCCTCGTCGCGCGACTGCGCGCTGAGCGTCTCCTTGTGTCGCGTGGGCGGTGCGCTCAGCGCGTGCGCAATGGACGGCGACACGAACCAGAGGATGACGAACGCGAGGAGCGCGGGCTCCCTCATCGCCGCCACCGGCGCCAGCGCGGTCGCGAGCGCCACGGTGGGCCACATCGCCTTCCATACCTGCCGCGCCGAGCCCGACGTCTTCTGCTCAGTGAGCGACGCCGTCTGCCACTCGAGCAGCCGACGGCGTGTGACCGTCATGCGCCAGAGCGTGCGGATGATCGCATCGGCAGAGAGCGCGACCTGGTGCAGCAGGAAGGTGACCGTGAGCGCGAACTGCTTGAGGCTCACGAGCGCGTCATCACCGACAGCGCGATAGTACGCGCGCCACGACTTCTCGCGCGGCGGGCGAATGACGGCGAGCCCGAGCGAGACGATCCACGGCGCGGCGATCGCGCCAAGGACGAGCGCGGTCCAGCGGATCGGCGAGCCGGGCAGCACCGTCCAGCCGGCCACGAGGAACACGACCTGCGCGATCTCGTTGAGACTGCGGCGCAGGTTGTCGAAGATCTTCCAGCGCGAGAGCAGGCTCAGGCGGTTGCGCTCGAATCCATCGGGACCCGGCACCTTGCGCGTGAGCCACTGCAGCAACTGCCAGTCGCCGCGGATCCACCGATGCTTGCGGCGCGAGAAGGTGAGGTACCGCGTGGGGTAATCGTCATGCACGCTGATCTCGGTCGCGAGACCAGCGCGTGCATAATTGCCTTCGATCAGATCATGCGAGAGGAGCGTGTTCTCCGGAAAGCGTCCATGCGTCGCGCGCTCGAAGGCGTCCACATCATAGATGCCCTTTCCAGTGAAGCTTCCCTCTCCATAGAGGTCCTGGTACACATCCGAGACCGCGGTCGTGTAGGGATCGACTCCGGGATGCCCGGAATGCAGCGCCGCAAAGCGCGAGCGGTTCGCGCTCGAGAGCGAGACGCCCACGCGTGGCTGGATGATGCCGTACCCCGCGACGACGCGACGACGGGCAGGATCGTACACCGCGCGATTCAATGGATGCGCGAGCGCACCGATCAGCGCCGACGCCGCCTCCGGTGGCAGCAGCGTATCGGCATCGAGTGTGATGACGAAGCGCACCTGACGGATGGTCGGGATGTCGCCAATGACCGTCGAGAACGCTTCCTGCGCGCCGCCGCGCAGGAAGCGGTTGAACTCCGCGAGCTTCCCGCGCTTGCGCTCCCATCCCATCCACACGCCCTGCTGCGCATTCCAGCGGCGGGGGCGATGGAACAGATAGAACGCGTCTTGCTCCTTCGGGGCGTACCGCGCATTGAGAGCGCGCACCCCCTGCTCCGCCGCCGCGAGGATCGCGGTGTCGGACTCGGTGACTTCCGTGCTCGCATCGGTGAAGTCACTGAGCACCGCGAAGTGCAGGTGCGCTTCGCGATTGGCGAGGTACTGCGATTCGAGATTGCCGAGCGCTTCGTGCACACCGTCGACGCTCGCGAAGAGCGTGGGGATGACGACCGCCGTGCGGAATTCCGGTGGCACACCCTGCGATGGCAGGTCGAGCTTGGGCAATGAATGCGGCGGCAGGAATGTGGTGACCAACTGGTTCACCACGTTCACCGCGATATCGAGAGCGGGCAGGAATGCGAAGAGCAGCACCGCCACCCAGAGCGTCGGATCACCGTGAAAGAGCCCCGCCAGCAGCAGCAACAGCGCTAGCGCCGTGACCGTGCCGCCGATGATCCCGCCGACGAACACGATGTTGGGATGCCGCAGCGCGCGACGGTGCCAGCGCTCACGCCACTCGACGCGATACCCGAGTTCCGCTTCGAGGCCGGTGACGCCGGCGTCGA
>JANOTV010000187.1:0-2943 GCA_031416495.1 Gemmatimonadota bacterium | reverse complement strand
GAACCCCGCACATGAGCAAATCGAAGGAAGAGGTCAAGGCAGCGCTCGGGCTGGATATCCTGCCGGACGATGCGTTCATGGCGCTGCTGGCCAAGGTGGGAGACACCGACGTCGTCGCGGGGCCACGGCGCACCCACGCCGGGCGCGCCTATGCGCCTGACGAGATCGAGCGGGTGGTGCTCGAGGGCGCGGTGGGAGCCCTGCTGGCGCATGCGCGGGACGAGTGCAAGCGCTCGTTGCGCAGCGTAGGCACCGAGGCCGGCGTCTCGAGGGCACGCGTTCAGCAAATCGAGCACAGCGACAACATCGAGATTGCGACGCTCGTGCGGGTGGCCGCCGCCTGCGGCTACCAGGTGGGTATCAGCCTTGAGCCGCTCAGCCCAGGCATGCGCGCCTTCTCGACTGTGTTGCAGGGCGCTAGCCGATAGCGGATCGATGCGAGGCTACGCCCCCACTCGAGCGCGCCCGCGCACCACGCGGATGCGCGCCGATAGGTGCCGAGCGCGCGCCCGGCGACTATCGCGCGATCAGGTCGGCGCTGGAGAACCCGAGCACGTCGCCGGCGGCGATGAGTGCGGCCACGCCGCTCGACCAGGTACCGGTACCCGAGAACAGCGCGTAGTGCACGCGACGCACGGGCTGACTCGAGGGCAGGTCGGCCACGAGCCGTGTCGCGCGCGCGCGGAGCAGCTCGAGGTCTGCGTCATCGACCCTGCCCCACTTGCATTCGCCAACCAAAATATCTCCGTCCAGTCCCATGGCGACGACGTCGAGTTCGTTCCGGGAGTTCGCGTCCCACCACGCCCCCACTCGGCTCGGCCGGAATGGGAGCCTGGCCGTGCGACCTGCCCACGAGCGGCAGATGTCCTCGAAGGGGGCGCCCATGTAGTCGTCGAGCCGTGGAGCAATACGCTCGTGCCACAGTTGCTCTGGCGTCCGGACGCTGACTTCGCCGGTGGCGATGAGGGGCGCCACGAACCGGTGCCAGAAGGCGACGTACGGATCGGTGATGCGATACAGCGTGCGCTTGGAGCGCTGCGGGCTGGCCTCGGTGATGGGAACCATGCGAGAGACGACCTGCATTTCTTCGAGCCAGCGCATGGGCCGGGAGATCGAACCACTGCGCTTGCCAAGCCGGCTCGTGATCTTGCTCCAGGTGTGATCGCCGTTCGCGATGGCCTGGATGATCGAATAGTGGATGTCCGCGTCGCCGAGAAAGGCGTCCAGCATGTGCTGCGCCTCGTCGAACAGACGTCCGGCCGGGGTCAGCATCTGTCGCATGACGTTGGCGGCAAGCCCCCGTTGGGGGTCGAGCAGTGCGAGATGCCCCGGCAAGCCACCGAAAATGCTGCTGGCGACTAGCTGGTCGCGCGCGGAGTACGCCGACACGAAGGCGCTGGTGTATTCGTGCGTAAATGGCGGGAACACGAGCCGCCCGGTTCGGCGACCGTAGAGCGGCTGATCCGCGTGCTCCAGTCGCTGCATCGCCGTGATGTGCGAGCCGCTGAGTACGAGCTTCAGGCGCGTCTTGGGCCAGTGGTGGTCCCAGGCCGCTTGGATGATCGACGGAAGCGCCGGCGCGGCCGCCGCCAGATAGGGGAACTCGTCGAGCACGAGCAGGAGCGGCGCTCCGGCCGCACGGTCGGTGAGGTACTGAAAGAGGCTTTCCCAATCGGGGAGCGCGACCCCACGCAGGAGCGCTGCATCGTCAAAATGCGTCCCGATAATCCGGCTGAGCGCCGCGAGTTGTTCGGTCTCCGTGCGGTTGGTGGCCTGATAGTAGATTCCGCCGACGGACTGGGAGAATCGAGTCAGGACCCAGCTCTTGCCCGCCCGTCGACGCCCGACACCGAAGATGAGATCGGGGGCGTGCCGGTTCCAGATTTCGACGAGGTCGTGCCACTGCGCGTCGCGGTCGATGACGTCCGTGGGCTTCTGGCGATGCGGCACGGTTGCATCCTCGAGTCGCCGTTCGTATTTGTTGTAGTTCTACAACTTGTAGTACTACAATATACGTGCGTTATCGGCACGGCGCAAGGCCAAGCGGTAAGGTCGCGTGCGAACGCCGATTCGCGTCACCGAACCCGACTCCCGCGTTGGGTGTGAGGAAGTTGAGACGATCACTGGGTGGGGGATTTCGGGGCCGCCGGGGCCCGGACGGTTGACGCCGGACTTCTGGTAGTCGTATTATATGCACGAACGGTCGCTCAACGGTGTTTCACGCATATAACCAAGAACCCATTGCTCGATGCTCACTGACACTCAAGCCCGCGAAGCGTTCCACTTCACCCTCCTGCGACGCTTGGTCGAGCAGGTGCCGGAGGGACTTCGTCTGAAGGGGGGCGTCAACCTACGGCTGTTCTTCGGCAGCGTCCGGTATTCGGAAGACATGGACCTTGACGCCGACCTGCGCCTCCAGCCACGAATCGTGGACCAACTTCAACGCATTATCGTGGCGCCGGATTACCGGAAGGAACTCTTGCAACTCGGCATCGAGGATGTGTCGACCGCGCCGAGTCCCGCGAAAACAACCGACACCACGCTTCGATTCAAGGTTGCGGTCGTCAAGGGCGGTGTAGCCTTGCCGACGAAAGTGGAGGTCTCGTTTCGTGGATCCACGCCCGTCGGCTGGGCAGTGCGCGACACGCCAGACCCCACGGTCCTGACCCCATACTTTCCCGCTGGCATCCCACCCTTCGATGTCGCACACTATCCGCACCAGATTGCCGTCTGGCAAAAAGTGAACGCGCTCGCGACCCGCGGTGGCGTACAGGCCCGCGACATCTTCGACCTCAACTGGTTGTTCGACGAACAGCGGTTCGGCGCGCCGAGTCCGGCCGTGCTGCAGTTCCTTCGGGACTGGCACCCGCTGAGCAACTTGGAAACGGCGCGTGACCGATGCCTCGAGATTCGCGAGGATCAGTTTCAAGAACAGGTCGGTGC
>JANOTV010000186.1:0-5090 GCA_031416495.1 Gemmatimonadota bacterium | reverse complement strand
ACTCCGGACGGCCGACAGCGGTCAGCGCGGTGGTCTGTGCGACACCGTCAACGCGCACGGTGATGCTCGACGTGCCGTTGTTCACGATCATGGCGACGAGGCCGGTCGCACTGACCGTCGCGTTGGCGGGCGTCGCGGATGCCCAGACGACCGTGCGGCCGGTGAGCGAGAGCAGGGTGCCCGAAGCGGCGCGAGCCGTGGCGACGAACTGATCGGTCATGCCAGGCGCCATGTGGCGGCCGAGGGTCGGCGCCATGGTGACGGTGGCGACAACCGGTGCACCGGAGACCGTGATGAGGAAGGTGCCGATCGTGGTGCCGCTCGTGGCGGTGATCGTGGCGGTACCATCGGTCAGGCCGGTGATGTTGCCACCGGTCGAGGTGGTCGCGACGGCCGGGTTCGACGTAGTCCAGCTGACCTGGCGACCCGTGACCGTTGCGCCCGTGGCGTCAACGAAGGTCGGGGTGAGCTGCAGCGAGCCTTCCTGACGGATGGTGGTCGCGCCGCCGGCGCCCGCGAGGGCAATCGAACGGAGCGCATACCACACGGTGATGATCGCATCGGCCGACTTGCCACCGCCGGTCGCGGTGATCGTCGTGGTGCCACCTGCGAGCGCGGTGACGAGGCCATTCGGGGAAACCGAGGCGACGAGCGGGGCGGAGCTGACGAACGTGACCGGCGTGCTGAGGATGCTGCCGCTCGACGTGGTCGCCGTGGCGACGAGTTGCCTCGTTGCGCCGATCGTCAGCGTGTGGGTCCCGGGATTCACCGCCAGCGACGCCACCGTTTGATCAGTGCCTGAGGAGTTGTCGCAGCCGGCGGCGAATGCCACGAGCGCGAATGCCGCGAGTAGGGACGGCAGGCGGCGGAGCCGCGATACTGCAGGGGAGAACTTCGGCATCGAGACTATCCCACGTTCTGAGATGAAGGCCGTCTTCTATCCGGCACTCTCGCCGGATCGAGTGGGACGACCCTAAGGAGGGGGTTCCTGAACCACAGCACCAACATGCTTCCAACCAGGCTTGGACCGCAACCATAAATGGCGTGACGTCGCCATGCCGAATAACGCCCGAAGGGAGCAATGCGACACTCAAGGACAATGTGTCCGAGCGCGTCATCCGTCAAGCATGGCTCCTACATACACACAATGTGCCTCGCGCTGGGCCGTCGCGTCGCGTTACGTTTGCCCGCTAGCCCCCAGTATACTGACATGTTCGCCGTACCGCGACGAGGCCCACTCCGCATGCATGCATTCAGACCGACTTTGCGCGCGTTCGCCGCGCTCACATTGATCGTTCCTCTCACGCTCGCGTTGCCGGTCTGCGCACCCTCAAACACTCCTGCAGATACGGCCGCGGATTCGACCGCCGTGGACACCGCAGTGCTGCCTGGCGGCGCTTCAAGCGCGGGCGAGTGGGTCAACATGCTTCCCGGTCACTCGCTATTCTGGCGCGGCTACAAGCAGCAGGCGTTGCCAGTCGGCTGGCAGTTCGATTCCACCTCGGGCGAGTTGAGCCGCGTCTCCGGCGGCGGCGACATCATCACCGACCAGCAGTGGGATGACTTCGAGCTCGAGCTCGAATGGAAGATCGGCGTGGGCGGCAACAGCGGCATCTTCTATCGCGCGAGCGAATCGACCGACGTCATCTACATGAACGCGACCGAGATGCAGCTCCTCGACAACTCGCTGCATCGCGATGGCAAGGACTCGCTGACCTCCACGGGCGCGAACTACGCGCTCTACGCCGCCACCGGGGACGCATCGCGCCCGGTCGGCGAGTGGAACACCGTGCGCATCGTCGCGGTCGGACCGCGCGTCGAGCACTGGCTCAACGGCCAGAAGGTCGTCGAGTACCGCATGGGATCGCGCGAGTGGCTCGAGAAGGTGAAGGCGTCGAAGTTCAGCCAGTGGCCCGAGTACGGCATGACGATGGGTGGCCACATCGGCTTGCAGGATCACGGTGACCCGGTCGCCTTCCGCAACATCCGCGTGCGGGAGCTCACCCGATGATCAAGGCCCGCCTGTCGGTGATGATGTTCCTGCAGTACTTCGTCTGGGGCGCATGGTTCGTGACGATGGGCACCTACCTCGGCCAGACGCTGCGCTTCACCGACCAGCAGATCGGGCTCGCCTACGGCGCGACGGCGATCGCCGCACTGGTCTCGCCCTTCTTCATCGGCATGATCGCCGACCGCTTCTTCGCAACGGAGAAGTTGCTCGCCGTGCTGCACCTGACCGGCGGCGTGGTGCTGTGGCTCGTCTCGCAGCAGCACGCCTTCGCGACGTTCTATCCGCTGCTGATCGTGTATGCGATCTGCTACATGCCGACGCTGTCGCTCTCGAACTCCATCTCGTTCCATCACATCAAGGATCCCGCGAAGGAGTTTCCGCTCATCCGGGTGCTCGGGACCATCGGGTGGATCGTCGCCGGCGTGCTCGTGGGCAAGGTGCTCAAGGCCGACGCACTCGCGCTGCCGATGCAGATCGCGGCCGGCGCGTCGATCGTGCTCGGACTCTTCTCGTTCGCGCTGCCGCCCACTCCGCCGCGCGGCACCGGACGTCCGTTCAGCGCGCGCGATGCGTTCGGCCTCGACGCGCTCAAGCTGCTCCGTCATCGTGACTTCCTCGTCTTCACGCTCGGCAGCTTCCTGCTCTGCATCCCGCTCCAGTTCTATTACAGCTTCGCCAATCCATTCCTCAATGAGATCGGCGCGCCGGAGCCGGCGTTCATCCAGACATTCGGGCAGATGAGCGAGATCATCTTCCTCGTGTTGCTGCCGGTGTTCCTCATGCGCTACGGCATCAAGGTCATCATGCTCGTGGGCATGCTCGCGTGGGCGGTGCGCTACTTCGCCTTCGGCGCGGGCGACGCGGGGCCGGGCATGTGGTTGATCTACGTCGGCATCATCCTGCACGGCATCTGCTACGACTTCTTCTTCGTGAGCGGACAGATCTACACCGACCAGCGCGCCGGCCCCGCCATCCGCGCATCGGCGCAGGGCTTCATCAATTTCGTGACGAACGGCGTAGGCTATTTCATCGGCGCATTCGTCTCCGGCGCAGTGGTCCATCGCTATGCCACGGTCGATGCCACGACGGGCGTGGCATCACACGACTGGTCGCGCATCTGGCCGATCCCGGCATACGCCGCACTCGCCGTGTTCGTGCTCTTCCTGCTGTTGTTCAAGACGGATAAAGCCCCGAAGGTCGCAGCAACCCGGTAACGAGCTGAAGGAAAGCAGTTCCTCCCACCTTCCACCTTCCACCTCATGTCAAAGAACCCTCTCGGGCGTCGAGACTTCGTAGGCACCGTCGCTGCCGCCGGCGCACTGAGCGCGATCCCGCGTCCATTGCACGCCCTCGGTGATCATGCCGGGCAGCAGCCAGGGCAGCAACTGCGCATCGCCTGCATCGGCGTGGGTGGCATGGGACACTCCGACGTGCACGGTGTGAAGGGCGAGGAACTCGTCGCCTTCGCCGACGTCGACTGGAAGTCCGCCGAGCGCGCGTTCCGCGAATTCCCGAAGGTGCGCCGCTATAAGGATTACCGCGAGATGCTCGAGAAGGAGCGCAACAACATCGACGCGGTCACCGTCTCGACGCCCGATCACTCGCATGCGCCCGCGGTGATGATGGCGCTCAAGATGGGCAAGCATGTGTACTGCCAGAAGCCGCTCGCGCGCACCATCGGCGAAGTCCGCGCACTCAAGGCCGAAGCGGCGAAGCGTCCGAAGCAGGCCACGCAGATGGGCAACCAGGGCCACGCGCTCGAAGGCATTCGTCTCATCCGCGAGTGGGTCGAGGCGGGCGTGATCGGCAAGGTGCAGCGCGTCGAGTACTGGACCAATCGTCCCATCTGGCCGCAGGGGGTGAATCGTCCCACGGATGCACACAACCCGCCCGACACCTTCGACTGGAATCTCTGGCTCGGACCTGCCGCCGACCGGCCGTATCATCCGCGCTACGCGCCGTTCAACTGGCGTGGATGGTGGGACTTCGGCACCGGCGCGATGGGCGACATGGCTTGTCATATCATGGACGCCGCCTACTGGACGCTCGGCCTCAAGTATCCGTCGCGCATTTCACCGGAGAGCACTGGTCTCTTCGCAGAGACCGCACCGACCGCCGAGCGCATCGAGTACGAGTTCCCCGCGATCGGCGATCGACAGGCCGTCACGCTCGTCTGGCGCGATGGCGGATTGACTACCGCAAAGCCGGCCGACTGGCCCGAGACCGTAGTCTGGCCGTTCGACACGACCGGCGGACAGCTCTGGATCGGCGAGAAGGGCATGATCGTCGCGGGCACGTACGCCGAGAATCCGCGCCTCGTGGACGATGCGATGAACGACGCGCTCAAGACCGAGCCGGTCGCGGTGAAGTACCCGCGCACGGAAGGCGTGTACAAGGAATGGATCAGCGCGTGCAAGAACGGCACGCAGCCGGGCAGCGACTTCGCCGGCTACGCGGGCCCGATGACGGAGATGATCCTCATCGGCTGTCTCGCGGTGCGGATGGGACGCACGCTCGAGATGGATCCGAACACGGGGATGATCAAGAACGCGACTCCGCCGACGGAGTGGGTGATGCCGACGTATCGGAGCGGCTGGAGCTTGTAAACAGCAGGGAGGGTGTGCTCATTGCGTATTTGTACACCGGTCCCGTCCCGTGCAGGCTTCCTCCCCCCTTCCACCTTCTTGCAGATCTTCCGCCCTCTCGTCGAAGCGTGTGTGGAATCCCTCGAGCAGGCCCTCGCCGCCGAAGGCGTCGGCGCCGACCGCATCGAACTCTGCGGTCCGGGTGAAGGCGGCCTCACGCCATCGGAGGAGCTCATCGACCAAGTGGTCGCGCGCGTGCAGGTGCCGGTGCATGTGATGATCAGGCCGCGCCAGGGCAATTTCACGTATTCGTCGGACGAGCGCGCGCTCATGCGCCGCCAGATCGTCAGCGCGCGCGAGGCGGGTGCGCACGGCGTGGTGTTCGGCGTGCTGTCAGCCGACAACACGCTCGATGCGATGCAGATGCACGATCTCATCCATCTTGCGCGCCCGATGCGAGTCGCCTGTCATCGCGCGTTCGACCGGACGCCAGA
>JANOTV010000185.1:0-10272 GCA_031416495.1 Gemmatimonadota bacterium | reverse complement strand
GCTCTCGGCGCACATCGGTCTCAAGGTCTCGTACGTGATCCGCTACGCGAGTGCACCGCGCGCCGACGGGAAGTTCTCCTGGATGCCATTCACCGGGATCTGCTGCGTCATGCTGCCGCCTCCCTCCACGCGGATCGTGTCTGAGGCCGACGCGAGAACACGCGGTCCACCTTGTAGTCGAGCCGCAGCGAGGTATATCGCTCCCCCACGTTGGTCGTGGTCACCTGTGTGTTCCCACTCGTCTGCACGAAGCCGAGGTCACCAGTGAACTTCTGAATCACGCGCGGCACATCCTCATCGCCGCTGGCGAACCGGCACGGCCACTGGTAGCGTCAGGCCGTGGGCCAACTCATTCGATGGGAGACATAGATGCTCAAGGAGTTCGTGGAGTTCCTCAAGGTGTACGGCGTGATCGGCCTCGCGATCGCGGTGATCATCGGCGGCAAGGCGAATGCCCTGGTGACGGCGGTCGTCGACGGCCTTCTCATGCCGCTGATCACCTTCTTCATCCCGGACGGCGAATGGCGCACGATGCCGCTCGCGGTGGGTCCCTTCACCTTCCTCATCGGCCCCGTCATCGGCGCACTGATCGACTTCATCATCGTCGCCTTCATCGTGTTCCTGTTCGCGAAGAAGGTCCTCGGCGAGGCGAAGGTAACCAGGAAGTGATCGAGGGCGCGTCATGCCGGTCGCACGCCCGGCATGACGCGCCCGTGTTCTCCCCGCAATCACGCGCCGCCTGCCGCGCCTGCGCCCCGACCTACCAGCGCCAGTCGCGATACATGTCCAGACCGAACTGGTAGATCTGATTGATGGTTCCCACGCGATTGCACGGCGATGACCCAGGCGTGAGCGACATCACCGCGGAGAGGCGCTCACGCGGGCGGTACTCGGTGCTGATGCCGAACCATGCCGGCAACGAGCGCGCCGCACGGTTTTCACCGCGGCATACACCACCCGAGAGACTCAGGTAGGCGTCAGGACCAAGCTGCTTGCCCGCCGTGAGCGCGAAGCTGTTGAGGAGTCCCTCGAACGAGTTGAGCCGGAAGTCGGTCGGCGTCTCACCCGCCACCGTGGTCACCTGCAGGTCGGTGATGAACGGGATCTGTCCGCCGAGCGCGCGCTCCACCGCGCCGCCGAGCGAGGGCACGAGCGCCGCCGTCGCCGAGCGCACGGCCGACGTGCCGGGGTCGTCGAGCGCAAACGACGGTGCGCCGAACAGGAGGTACGAGATGATCTCCGTCTCGTTCGTCGCGCTGCCGAGGTCGGCGGAGTAGAGCCTGATGCGCGGCTCGTACGTCGTGCCGGTGATGTGCGCGCCGACCTTCACATCCTCGCGGTCCGCCTGCCGCACGAGGTATGACGCATGGATGTCGAGTATCGGCGGGTTGTCCGTCCGTCCGTCGGGCCGCATCACACCGTTCATCCGCACCGTGCCGCTGTCCACCTGGAACGTGCGCTGCAGGAGGCCGAGGTTGAGCCGATAGGTGCCGCGCTGCGCCGCGACCTCACCGCGCAGGAACGGCGCTTCGAGGTTCCCGGATACCGAGAACTCGCCAGTGAGCTGCACATTCGCCTCGGGCGACCGCAGTCGCACCTCGTTGCCGAGCGCGACGGTGAGCGCCTGGATGCGCGGGATGAACTTGCGCCGCGCTGCCGCCTCCGCGAGTTCCTCCTCGAGCATGAGGACATCGCGATTGTCGGCGATGTATGCATTGCCGGTGGGCACCTGCACGTTGCCGCTGAGCACGAGCGAGTCGAGCGGTCCGCGCAGCCGGAGCTGCCACGACAGGTCGGCCTCGGCGAGTCGCGGGTTGTCGATCACGCGGAGGCTGTGCGCCATCGTCCGCACGTCGGCATTCCAGCCACCGCGCCCGTTGCGGAAGATGGCCCCCTCGATCGACGCCGTGTCGTTCGCCGCGACCTCATCCGCGAAGCGCACGCGATGCAGGATCACCGAATCGGGCGCGAGCGAGATGTCCATCAGCGCATCGCGGAAGACCGTCTGCAGCGTCGGCACCGCGAATCGCCCGTCGCGCAGCAGGAAGATGCCGCGCGGCTGGTAGTCGCCCCAGAAGCCGCCGACGAGGATGTCGGCGTCGAACCGTCCGCTCAGGTCCACGAGGCCGGGGATGAGCGGACCGAGGCCGTCGATCGCCGTGCCGTCGGCGACGAACCGCAGGTAGATCTCGTCGTCCTTCACCATGCGCTCATCGCGCGAGAGCGAGCGCAGCGCGAGGTCGAGGGGAAGCGTGCCCGTGAGTGCGAACTCCTCGCGGTCCGGCGATCGTCCGCGCAGGTCCACCGCCATCTCCCGGTCCGCGTAACTCCCCTTGAACGCGAACGTCGGCATCGGGCGCTCGTACGCGAAGCCGGAGTCGAGGGAGGCGGTCATCGTGAGCGTGGGCGCATTGCGTGTGCCGCCCATCTCGGCGTTGAAGGAGACGAGTCCCTCAAGTCCTTCGGGTATCATGCCGGTGAACCGCGCATGCCGCATGGGAACGCGCGCGAGGCGCGCGTACCCGCGCACGGGTCCTGCGGTGTCCACGTCCATCCCGAACTCGATCGCACCGCCGTCAACGCCGCGGAGGCGCACGGTGTCCACCGCCAGGCGGCGGGAATCACTGAACAGTTCCGCCGGCCGCGTCAGGTTCCAGGTGACGTTGCGCGACGAGGCCTCGAGCGAATCCACGCGGAGTCGCACGCTGTCCGGCATCAGCAGCAGATTCATGTGCGTGTTCGCGCTCAGCGTGTCGCCCACCGCGAGCTGCGCCGCCAAGTCGAACCGGTTCTTGTCCCGTATCTGCACCTGCGTCGCGAACGTGGTCACGGGGTATCCGAGGAGCACGATGTCCGACGCGTTCATGAACGCGCTGCCCTTGGGGTCGCCCGGGAAATCAGTGAGTCGCAGGTCGCCATCGGTCTCCGCCATGCGGTTCGGGCCGGCGCGCAGGTCGGACCCGGTCCACGTCATGCCCACCGCGATCGTGTCGAGCGAGCCATACACGAATCCGCGCGCGTGCAGGCGCCCGCCGAGCGAGTCGCGGATCTCCGGCGGCACGCTGTCTGGCAGGAAGCCCGCGAGCAACGCGACGGAGTCGATGGCGAGGTCGAACCGCACGGTGTCGCGCGCGAGCGGGTCGCGGCTGAGCCGGCCCTTCGCGCTGATGCTGCCGAGGTCCGACTCCACGTTCAGCGTGTCGACAAAGGCGCCGCCGGGCTCGAGGATGAGCGTCGCGCGGCCCGCGCGCAGCGTGAGCCCCGCGAGCGTGCTGATGGAGTCGATGATGATCTCGAGCGGCCCCGACGGCCCCGACCAGTTGCCGTCGAGCCCGATCGTCATGCGGGCGGTGATGAGATGGTCGGGCAGGGTGCTTCCCACGAGGAACCGCCGCGCGTCAAACGTCTCCATCGTCGCATCGCCGATGAACACGAAGCGCGCGCGGTCGGTGGATGTCGCGCCCGTGAGCGCGATGAACGCATCCTCTCCCTCGAGCGCGAGGTCCATCACCAGCGAATCGCCGCGCGCCATGGCGCTCGCCGAGCCGGAGACCTGGCCTCGCAACGCCGTCGATGTCACCGCCTTGGCCAGTGCGCCGATGTGCGCGGAGTCCACGATGAGCTGCGCCTCGAGCCACGACGTCGCGGTGTCGCTCGCCATGCGCGCAGAGCCGCGAACGTGGGAGACCTGCGCTGCGTTGGCCGTGTGGATGAGTTCGATGTTGTCGAAGCGCAGGTTGTCCATCGGCCCGTTCACGCTGACACGCCCGCGCACGAAGCCGTCCATCGAGTCGGCGCGCGCGAAGGCGGCGCCCGCGATATGCACGTCGAGCGAATCGGCCACGACATCGAGCGGCAGAAGGCGCATCGGCGACGACACGAGGTCGAGCATGCCGCCTACGGTGATCAGCGAACGTGACCCGCCCATGCGGCGGTCCTCGTATTCGAGCCTGGACGGACTGAAGCGCCACGCCGAGAGCGGCCCGCCCGGTGCCACCAGGCGCCCGCGCAGCACGCCATCCCACGGCGCCGGAGGCATCGTGGAGTCGCCCATGATCTCGCGAATGAGCGCGAGATCCATCGGGGCCAGCGTCACGTCCACGTCGCGGATGGCGACTCCGTCACCGACGTCGGCGACGAAGCGGCCCGTCAGCCGCGAGTCGGCAGTCGAGGCATCCATGCTCTCGATGGCGTAGCGCGTCACACCGCGCGCGGGGCCGTTCATGATGCGCACGACGGCGCTTCCGCCGCCATCTGTTGGAATGAGATCGGTGATCCACGCGATGTCGCTGAGCGCGAGCGTGTCGGCGCGGAGCAGCAGCGCGAGCCGCACGTCGGCATCCGGCACGCCCCATCCGATGCTGCCCGTCAGGGATCCGCGCGTGTCGCGCAGCTGTACGCTCTTGAGGTCGAACTCCACCGAGTCGGCGTGCAGCACGATGCGCCCCGATGCCTGGCGAAGCAGGACGGGCGGCGACGCGATGTCGGCGGAGAGCACGTGCACGAGCAACTCTCCCGACGAGGTACCGAGCGCGTACTGTGAACGGCCGAGCACCAGCTGCAGGTCGGCATAGCGCGAGGTGCGCAGCGGCAGCGTCGGCAACGAATCCGGGCCCGACACGGTGACGAGGCCGCGCGTGACCTCGAGCGAATCGAGCGTGAGCGTCCAGGGCCGCGACTGCTTCGGCTCCTCGGTCGGTCGCGCCAGCGTATCGGAGAAGAGGCGGCCGACGTTCCACCCGCCGCGCTGATCCTGCACGAGATGCGCCTGCGGCCGCTCGATCGAGAACATCTCCAGGCGGAGCTCGCGGTCGAGCAGGGTCCAGACCACGTACTTGGCGCGGATCGGCCCACTGGCGAAGACGATCTCGCCTTCGGCATCGCGGATCTCCACGGAGTCGAGCGAGGCGGATCCAATCGGTGAGAGCACCAGCCGGCCGAGCATCACGCTGCCACGGGTGCCGATGGCGGCCTCCAGCTGCGCCACGATACGGCGACGCACGAAGTCATTGCCGCGGTCGGTGCTGAGCGCGATCGAGAGCGCTCCCACCAGCAGCGCGCCCACGCCGAGGATGACAGCGAGCGCGACGAGCACGACGACGCGCATCCGCCGCACCTAGAACGCCTCGCCGATGCTGAAGTGGAACGCCAGACGCGGGAAGAGCCCTCGCTTCTTGTCCGGCACGAACGTGGCGGGACATCCGAGCGCCGACGTCGGAGCCGTTGCGAAGGATTCGCGCGTGCCCGGTGACACGCAGATGGCGCGCCCGGGGATGTTGTTCTCCGGGTCGCGCCGCTGGAGGTAGAACGCCGGGCCCGGCTCGTACGCGTGCGGGTTGTAGCCGACATCGACGCGGAACGGGCCGATCGGCGTGACGAGTCGCACGCCCAGTCCGGGCGTGACGCTCAGCGCCGTCACGGAGTAGTTGCCGGTGTTGTTCCACACGCGGCCGGCGTCGATGAACGCCACGTACCGCAGCGCCGGGCTCGGCCATCCCGCGCGCGTACGCAGCTCGAGGTTGAGCAGCGCGCTCGCCGTGCCGCCCGCGGGCGCCAGTCGGTTGAATCCATCGGCGGGGTCGGCTTCGCGCACCGTCTCGCCATCACGCACGATGCTCGTCTGCGGCTCGCGCACGATGTAGACGGCCGGCCCGAGCTGGTTCTGCCCGAATCCGCGCACGGTGTTCTGGCCGCCCGAGTAGAACCGTTCCTGCGGCGGCACGAGCGACTCGAGATCGCGGCGTGTCACGACGATGCCGCCCTGCACGCGCACCGCGCCGACAAACAGCCGGCTCAGCGGACGGTAGATCGCGTACTCGAGCTGCGTGCGGTTGAAGTTCACGCGGCGCTGCGCCGCGACGACGTCCACCGTGCCGAGTCGCGTCTCGATCGCCCAGCGGTCGTCGTTCACAATGACGCTGCCGAGCATCGGCGCCGAACGCGAGAACGTCACGCCCACCGCGTGCGTCGTGCTCGGCGACGTGAGCAGCACCTGGTCGTTGAAGCGGCATAGGCCGAACACCTCGCAGGCGACCGCGAGGTCGGAGCTGGTCTGCCCCTTGTCGTAGCGGTAGGTGTAGATCGTGCTCACGCGCGGGATGATCGGCCGGTCGATGGACGCGAGCACGCCGAAGTCCACTTCGCGGACGTAGCTCTCGAACTCCGTGCGCCGCTCGCTGAACAGCGTCAGCTCGGGATGCAACTTCTGCCCCACCAGCCCGCGCAGCTGCATGCTCACGCCGGCGTGGTAGTTGATCTCCTTGCTGAACGGGTCGCGGCGCACGCCGCCCGCGCAGAGCGCGTCGAAGCCGTCGAGCGGCGCGCCGACGCCGATCTTCGAGAGCCGCGCGTCGAGCTGCAACCGGTGCGCGCGCCCGAGGAAGTTCTGGTGCGTGTACCGCGAGGTGGTGCGGAAGCAATCGAGGGTACCCCAGCCCGCGCCATGCCGCATCACGTGATGCCGCCCTTCGATCAGGCGTACGCGGAGCGGGATGGTGTCACCGATCGACTCCTCACCGAGCGTGTCGATCGCCACCGTGCGATAGACGCCGTTGGAGAAGAGGATCTGCTGGCTCTCGGCGATGCGCGTGGATCGCAGCACGTCGCCCGAATCCACGCGCAGCAACTGGCGGATGTCGCCGGCGGGGATGGCCGGGTGCTCGGGGTCGTTCGGCGTCACGTCCACCGTGATCGCTCCCGCATGCATGAGCGGCCCGGGCCGCCAGGTCATCGTGAGCGAGGCGCGGCGCGCGACGGTGTCGATCTCCGGCGTGAACGTCGGCGGCGCGGCGCGCGCAAAGCCCGCCGCGCGCAACAGGTCCTGCACCGAGTCCGACAGCACACGCACAAAGGCCGTGTCGAGCGGCTCGCCACGCAGCGTGATATGCATTGCGCGCTGGTCCACGATGCCGCGCGGAATCCCGAGGAGCATGACGCTGTCCACGATGACCGGCCGCGATTCGCGCACACGGAAGCGCACGGTCGCGGCGCGCTTGCCCGCCTTGTCGAAGAAGTACGCCGCGGAGGTGCCGGGATATCCCTTTGCATCGTAGACCCGTTCGATGCGCGTGGCGTCCTTGCGCACCTCGGTCGTGTCGAGACAGGCCGTCGTGCCGACATTCAGGCCGAACCACCTGCGGAGACGGCCGGCGCGCTCGGTGAAGAGGCGTCCCTTGAGGTCGATGTCGCTGATGGCCTTGTTGCCCTCGATCTTCAGTGCCTCGACCCTCGGGCGGCTCGGTGTGCAGGCGCCATCCTGCGCCGTCGCGGCAGCAGCAGGCACGGCCAGAAACAGCACCGCCCACGCCATGCTTCGCACATCGCAAAAAGGACGCGCGTTCAGTTTTAACGCGCGCGCCAAGTCTGGGCTCATCCAGTGGGGCCGAAGTTCGTCCAAATGGGCGGTCGCGCGCCGCCCGAAATTGAATTCTATTATGAAGTACACCGTCCCAGCCATTCAGTCCCCGGAGCCACGAATGCCCGCGCGCGCCCGCATCGCCCTCGCAGTCCTCGTTCTTGCCGCCTGCGCCACGGAGGAGAGGCCTCCCGAGGCCGCGGAGGCCAACCCCATGTGCTTCGGCAGCCGAGTGCTCTCGTACCAGACGCTCGTCGCCGAAGTGCTCATCCCCACGGGCGAGACCTGCGAGGAGGGCAGCTTCGTCGTGGTGTTCACCCGAGGGCCGGACACCCTCGCCTCACTCACCGAGAAGCGCAGTGGCATCGTCGGCTTCATCGGCACGGCGGATGTCGACGCTGATGGCCGCGGCGAGTTCTTCGTTGCGACGGACTCCGAGGGCACCGGTTCGCGTGGCGAGCTGTACGTATACACCGATGCGGGCGACGGCATCCGCCGCCTGCCGCTCGCGCCGCTCGATTCGGCGCAGCTCGTGGGCTACAAGGGCGGTGACCGCTTCGGCTTCGGCGGCGCGAACCAGCTCGTCCGGGCGTTCCCGCGCGAAGGCGCGGACACCGCGTGGTTCGGCTACTCGCACGGCGAAGGCCGCTGGGTGAACATCGAACGCCCGTCGTGGTTGCGATGAGCTGACGGCGCTCGGCTCGTGCGACGGGGCAGGATGACCGTCGCCCGGGTCAGGTGCCGCGCGGCTTCGCCCGTCGGGTGGGGGGCGCGGTCATCGGATCATCGGGCCACGGATGTCGCGGATAACGGCCCTTGAGGTCGCGCCGCACCTCGAAGTACGTCGTCCTCCAGAAGTTCGCGAGGTCGCGCGTGACCTGCACCGGCCGGTGCGCCGGTGACAACAGGTGCAGCGTCACGGGCACACGGCCCATCGCCACACGCGGCGTCTCCGCGAGCCCGAAGAGTTCCTGCAATCGCACCGCGAGCACCGGCGCCTCCGGGTCGCTGTAATCCACGCCGATCCGAGAGCCGCTGGGCACTTCGAGGTGTGTGGGCGCGATCTCATCGAGCGTTGCGCGTGCCGGCCAGCTGAGGCGGGACAGCAGTGCACCGCCGAGATCGGCACGCGCGATCTCGCTCAGGCGCCGTGCGCCTGCGATCGCCGGCGCGAGCCACTGCCCGAGCTCGCCGAGCAGCGCTTCATCCGAGACGTCGGGATAATCGTCCGGCGCGTGGCGGTGCGCGAAGGCGAGCCGTGCGCGCAGCTTCGTGGCGGTCTCGTTCCACGGCACCGCGGCGATGCCCATCTCATGCACGCGTCCGATGATCGCCGACATGACGAGTGCCTGATCGGGCTCCAGGATCGGCCGTTCGCGCAGCAGGATCGCGCCGAGCATCTCGCGCTCGGAGGCCCGCACGGCATCGCTCGTCTCGTCCCACGTCACGCGGCGCTCGGTGACGATCGCAGCGCCGACCGCCGCGCGGAGGCCGACCTCATCCAGCGGGGCGGCGAGCCAAATGCGGCTCTCGCCCGCGACGCCGTCGAGGTCGGCGATCGCGAGGAACTGGGACTGGCCGAGCGACTGTTGCGAGGCGAGTCGTGCGCCGCGGCCGTTGCGAAGCAGGAAGCGCGGCGCATCACCGCTGCGACGGATGGCGACGCGGTCGGGGTAGGCGAGCGCGACGAGCTCACCCGTGCGCGCGATGTCGTCGTTGCTGTCGTTGTCGTTGTTATCGCCGTTGTCGCTGTTGTTGTTGCCGGCGCCGAGCGCGCGTCGCAGCGCACGCGCTTCCTGCCGCACGCGCTCGAGTCGGCCGCGGTCCGCGTCGCTCACCCGTCCGCTGCCACGCACGAGTTCCACGCGCGTGCGGAGGTCCGCATCGAACTCTGCCGCCTCGCGCAGGAGCAGATCGCGCTCACCGAGTAGCGCGGCGATCTCGCAGCCCAGCGTCACGCAGCCGCGCGCTCCCGCGACGAGCACGAGGTGCGCGAGTCGCGGTTCCACGCCGAGCGCTGCCATCGCGCGCCCGTGCGCGGTTGCGTGCCCGGCGTGATCGAGGGCTCCGAGATCCGCGAGCAGCGCACGCGCCTGCGCGAGCGCACCGGCGGGCGGAAGGTCGAGCCACTGCAGGCGTGACGCATCGGCGGTCCCGGCGCATGCGAGTTCCAGTGCGAGCGGCGCGAGATCCGCCTCGAGCATCTCCGGCACCGCGCGCACGAGGAGCTGCGCGTGCACCTCCTCGCTCCAGAGCCGCACACAGACACCGGGCGCAACGCGTCCCGCGCGCCCGCGACGCTGGTCGGCGGACGCGCGGCTCACGCGCGTCGTCTCGAGGCGCGTCATCCCACTGCGCGGCGAGAAGCGCGGCACGCGCGCGAGGCCGGCATCGATCACCGCGCGAACGCCCTCGAGCGTGACCGACGATTCCGCGATCGCGGTGCTCAGCACGACGCGCCGCTGCGAGCCGGAACGTCGCAACACGCGGTCCTGTTCCGGCAGCGTGAGCCCGCCGTGCAGCAGCAGGACTTCCACCGGCGATGAAGGCGGCGAGTCCTCGAGGGCGTGGCGCACGCGGTGCAACTCCGCCATCCCGGGCAGGAACACGAGCAGATCGCCGCTGACGGCGCTGTCCGCGATGAGTTCGCGCACCGCTGCCGCCACAGCGACGGAGATGTGCACGCCTTCGCGCGGTGGCCGCCATCGCGTTTCCACCGAGAACT
Organism: Gemmatimonadota bacterium; assembly: GCA_031416495.1. Taxonomy (GTDB): domain Bacteria; phylum Gemmatimonadota; class Gemmatimonadetes; order Gemmatimonadales; family Gemmatimonadaceae; genus Pseudogemmatithrix. The sequence continues at coordinate 193 of JANOTV010000185.1, read as the reverse complement.
GCCGACCTTCGCTCACGATGACCCGCGCTCCGCCGAGCAGCGCGGCGACCGGGGCCGCCTCTAGCGTCGCCGACATCACCACGAGGCGCAGGTCGTCGCGAAGCACCGCGCGCGATTCGAGCGCGAGTGCGAGGCCGAGGTCCGCCGTGAGGTGACGCTCATGGAACTCGTCGAAGAGCACCGCGGCGATGCC
>JANOTV010000184.1:0-2050 GCA_031416495.1 Gemmatimonadota bacterium | reverse complement strand
TCGTCGACGTACGTGAAGCACCCGCCGTACTTCGAGGGCATGACGATGACGCCGCCGGGCGTGAAGCCGATCGCGCAGGCGCGCGTGCTTGGCATGTTCGGCGACTCGATCACCACCGACCACATCTCGCCCGCGGGATCGATCGCGGAGAAGAGTCCCGCCGGCCAGTGGCTCCGGTCGCTGGGCGTCGAGAAGAAGGACTTCAACTCGTACGGCGCGCGCCGCGGCAACCATGAGGTGATGATGCGCGGCACGTTCGCGAACATCCGCCTCAAGAACGACCTCACGCCCGGCCTCGAGGGCTGGTGGACGCGCGTGGCTAAGGATGCGGACCCCATCTCGTTCTACGACGCGGCCGCGCACTATCGCGAGACGCGGACGCCGCTCGTGGTGATCGCGGGCAAGGAATACGGCACCGGCTCGTCGCGCGACTGGGCGGCGAAGGGCACCGCCCTGCTCGGCGTGCGCGCCGTGATCGCCGAGAGCTTCGAGCGGATCCATCGCTCCAACCTCGTCGGTATGGGCGTGATCCCCCTCGAGTTCGCGGCCGGCGAGACGCGCGAAACGCTCGGCCTCACCGGTTTCGAGAGCATCACCATCGACGGGATGACCGAGACGATGGTGCCGCGCGCACCCCTGCTCGTGACCGCGACGGCCGCGGACGGCAAGGCGACGAAGTTCACGGTGCGGAGCCGCATCGACACGCCGGAGGAGATGAACTACTACCGGCACGGCGGCATCCTGCAGTACGTGCTCCGGCAACTCGCCGTGAGCGGCAAGCAGTAGGAACGACGGCCACCTTTTTAAGATGCGTCGCGGCGCCAGCGCAGTGACTGGACGCGTGCGGATCATCGTGAACCCGGCGTCAGGCCGGGGTCGCGGTGCGCGTTGTCTCGGAAGCATCCGCAGCGCCTTCGCGGCGCATGGCATGACCGACCTGCGCCTCACGGAGCGCGCGGGCGATGAGGAACGGCTCGCGCACCAGGCGATGGATGATGGCGTGCACACGCTCGTGGTGTGCGGCGGCGACGGCACGTGGGGGAAGGTCGCGGGTGCGGTGGTGGGCGGATCGTCACCAGGCGCGGATCTGCCGACTGGAGCCAGCGCCGCGCCACCGCTGCGACTCGCGTTCCTCTCCGCGGGCACCGGCAATGATTTCGCGAAGAACCTCCGCGCGCCCACGAGCGATCCCGCCGCGATGGCGCGCATGATCTCGGAGGGCGCGCTCGAACGGCTCGTGGACATGGGCCGCGTGGACGACCGCTTGTTCCTCAACAACGCGGGCTTCGGCTTCGACGTCGCCGTGCTTCGGTCGAGCGATGGCGACCGGTGGCTGCGCGGCCCCGCGCTCTATGTGGCGACCGCGGTGCAGGAGTTGTTCAGTTTCGAGGGCATCGAGTGCCGCGTCTGTCTCGACGCGTCGGATCTGCTTGCGCCGTGGACGCGCCGACTGCTGATGGTGTTCGCGAACGGCGCGCACTTCGGCGGCGCGTTCCGCGTGGCGCCGGACGCCGTGGTGGACGACGGCGCGCTGGATGCGATCATCGTGGGTGACATCGCGCGCTGGCGCCGCGCGCCGCTGCTGGGGCGCGTGCTGCGCGGCACTCATCTTGCCGATGCGCACGTGCAGCATGCGAATGGAGAACGCTTCACCGTGGCCTTTCGCGAGCCGCCGTGGTTCGAGGCGGACGGCGACTTGCACCGCGCAGCGATGCCCAAATGCGAGGTCCACGTGATACGCGGCGCGCTTCGCGTGCTGGATGATCCGCGATGATGCTTCAAGGGTCTGACATTGCGCGCCTGAACCGCGCCTGTCAGACTTCTTCTTATGAATAATCCCATGAGATTCCTCGCGACTGCCTGCGCCCTCGTTGTCGCGACCTCGCTTTCCGCGCAGGACGCGCCGACAGCGGGCCCGAAGGTCGGCGACATGGCTCCAGACTTCACCCTCCCGGCCGCGACCAGGGCCGGGGTCAGCGCCAAGCCCGTCAAGCTCTCTGACCTCAAGGGGCAGACGGTGGTCATCGCGTTCTTCCCGCGCGCCCGCACG
>JANOTV010000183.1:0-17403 GCA_031416495.1 Gemmatimonadota bacterium | reverse complement strand
CGATCGGCAACGGAAAGCCCGGGCGGATCACGGTGCGACTGCGGGAAGCGCTCGCGGTGCGATTGTATGGGAAGGTGCGCTCGTGAGGGCGTTCGCGATGGTGATGCTCTGCGTCGCGCCGAGCGTCTCGGCGCTGGATGCACAGCCCTCGCAGGACGCGATCACGCGCGAAGCCACCGCGCAGCTGCAGGCGCTCATCCGCATCAATACCACCAACCCGCCCGGCAACGAACTCGCGGCCGCGCACTTCCTCGACTCGCTCCTGCGCGCTGACGGCATAGAGTCGAAGGTCTACGAATCCGCGCCCGGTCGCGGCGCGGTGGTCGCGCGCATCCGAGGCACCGGTGGCAAGACGCCCGTCATCCTCATGGGGCACATGGACGTGGTCGGCGTCGTCCGCGACAAGTGGACCGTCGATCCCTTCGCCGCCGAGATCAAGGACGGCGTGCTCTACGGTCGCGGCGCGATCGACGACAAGGGCATGCTGATCGCGAACGTGCAGGCGATGAAGGCACTGCAGCGGCGCGTGAAGGCTGGTGGCCGTCTCTCGCGCGACGTGATCTTCGTCGCGAATGCGGACGAGGAGGCCGGCGGCGCGCTCGGCATGGGCTGGCTGCTCGAGCATCACCCGGATGCGATCGCGGCCGAGTATGCGCTGAATGAGGGCGGCCGCACGCGCGTGATGGCGAACGGCAAGAAGTACGTCGCGCTGCAGGCGGCGGAGAAGGTCTCGAACGTCGTCACGATGACGGCGACTGGGCCGGACGGTCATGCCGCGATCCCTCTCGAAGGCAATGCCATCGCGCGGCTCGGCCGCGCGCTCGCGATCGCTGGCTCGCATCGTGAGCCGACGGTCCTCACGCCGACCACGACGCGCTTCTTCTCGGCGCTCTCCGCTGTGTGGCCCGAGCCTCGCGAGGCGCATGCGATGGCCGATGTCGCGTCGGGTGACGCAGCGCGTGTCGAGCGCGGTGCCGAAGTGCTCAGGGCGACGCCGACACTCGATGCCGTGCTGCGCAACGGCATCTCGCTCACGATGGTGAACGGCGGCATCCGCAGCAACGTCATTCCGTCGGAAGCGACGGCGACGCTCAACATCCGCACGCTGCCCGGCGAGTCGATCGATGACCTCGTCGCACGGCTCAATGCGAAGATCGACGACCCGCGTGTGAAGCTCGACCTGGCCTCGCGCGGCAGGCAGTCGCCGGCGATGTCGACCGAGAACGAGTTTTTCGCCGCGGTGGAGGGCGCGGCGAAGCGGATCGACCCGACGATCACCGTCGTGCCGTATCTGAGCACTGGCGCCACCGACTCGGCGGACCTCCGTCGCGCAGGCATCAAGGCGTATGGATTGCTGCCGTTCCCGCTCGAGATGCCGGACGAGGAGCGTATGCACGGCAACGATGAGCGGCTCCCGATCGAGGCGTTCGCGTTCGGCATCCGCTTCGTGACGGGGATCATCGAGGCGCTGGTCGCGCCTTGACCGGCGACCGCAGCAACCGGCGTCAGCTTTGGCGCCGGGCCACCGCGCCCACCGTTCCCGCGGACCCAGCGGTCGCCTCGGACGTCGCCTTCCTTCGCGACATCGTGCACGCACTCGTCCGTGCGGAGAACGCGGGCGAGGCCATGCAGTTCGCATTGGACCGCACCTGTCCGGCGGTCGGGGCCTCGCTCGGTTCGGTCTTCGTCGTCGATGGCGCCACGGAGCTCATGCGCCTCGTTGCGGCGCATGAGTGGCCCGAGCAGTGGCGCCCCTGGCTCGGGGATATGCGCGTGCGCGTGGGGTTCGGCCCGAGTGGCGAGGCCGTGAGCGAGCGCCGGATGATCGAGGTGCCCGACGTCTTCGCCGACAGTGGCCTGGAGGACTGGCAGGAAGTCGCCAGCGAGCTCGGCTTCCGCGCGCTGGCCTCCCTGCCGCTTACCGCCGTGAACGGGGTGGTGGGCGCCTGCACCTTTTATTTCTCCGAGCCTGGCGCCCGCACGGAGCGCGTCCGCTCGCTCATGCGCGCCGCTGCCGACGTGCTGGCGGCGATGGCACAGCAGGAGTCGCTGCGCGAACGGCTGCGCTACGCCGAGGCGGCGCTGGAATCGATGAATCAGCGTCCCGTCAAGCCCGAGCGTATTGCAGACACGGAGCAGACCCTCGAATAGATTCAGGCATCACAGCATGCATACGAGGAACGACGTGGCACACCATCAGTCCAGCCGCAGCCTGCAGCGGCATCGCACCACGCTTGCGCCCAACGAGGTGCTGGCCGCGGCGCGCAAGTTCTTCGCGCAGAACCAGGGCATTTATGCGGCGTTTCTGGAGAAGCAGGGACCCAACTGGATGAGCCTGCGAGGCCAGGGTGGCGAGGAGATCGTCGTCGCCGCGACTGCCGAGCTGGGTGGCACCACCGTGAGCGCTTCGTCGTATCTCTTCGACGCGCAGGTCGCGCAGTTCCTTTCGATGCTGCCGCCCGCCGCGTCGAAGACCATGGAGGTCGCGTGACATCCGTCGTCTCCTCGCTGCGCGCGCGTCGCGATCTGCTCACGCTCACGGACAGGCCCGAGTCGCCGACCGCGATCACCGTGCGTGTGCAGATGCCCGAGCTGTGGGAGACCATTGCGGTGCGCTGTGAACCCGACACCCCGGTGCTCGCGCTCAAGCGCGCCGCACTCAAGGCCTTTGGCCAGCACGACTATCCGGCGACGGACTACGTGCTGAAGCTGCGCGGATTCGAGGTGGTCGATGAATCCGCACCGGTGAGCGTCGCCGACGCGCGTGATGGGTCGATTTTCCTGCTGACGTACCGCTGGCGGCGGCCCGTCCGCTGACCTCCACCGCGAGCGTGCCGGTGGCCGCTCAGGCCTTGGATCGCGAGGGGCTGCTCGCTTCTGCCGCAGCACTCCGCGCGGAAGTCGCGCGCCGCATCGTGGGCCAGGGTGAAGTACTCGATGAGATCCTCATGGCGCTCGTCGCCGGTGGCCACGCGCTGCTGGTCGGCGTGCCCGGCCTCGCGAAGACGCTGATGATCCGCTCGGTCGCCGAGGCGATGCATCTCGAGTTCCGCCGCATCCAGTTCACGCCCGATCTCGTCCCGAGCGACATCACCGGCACCGAGCTGCTCGAGGAAGATTCGCAGACGGGGCATCGTTCGTTCCGGTTCGTGCGCGGCCCGGTGTTCGCGAATATCGTGCTCGCCGACGAGATCAATCGCGCACCGCCACGCACGCAGGCGGCTCTGCTCGAGGCGATGCAGGAGCACCGCGTGACCGCCGCCGGCCAGACGATGGTGCTGCCGGAGCCGTTCTTCGTGCTCGCCACGCAGAACCCCATCGAGCAGGAAGGCACGTACCCGCTGCCTGAAGCGCAGCTCGACCGGTTCCTCTTCGACATCCGCATCGGGTATCCCGACGCGGATGATGAAGTGGCGATCCTGCGCGCGACCACTGGCGTGCGCGACGAAGCGCTGCGTCCGGTGCTCGGCGCCGACGAAGCGCGCGCACTGCAGCGGCTGACGCGCGAGATCCCCGCGGCCGATGCCGCGTTGCGATACGCGGCCTCGATCACGCGCGCGACGCGCCCCAAGAGCGGCGATGCGACGGCGATGGTGGAGCAGTACGTGCGTTGGGGCGCGGGTCCGCGCGCAGGGCAGGCGCTCATCCTCGGCGCGAAGGCGGCGGCGTTGCTCGCCGGGCGTCATGCGGTGTCGCCGGACGACATCCGCCGCGTCGCGCGGCCAGTGCTGCGCCATCGCATCCTGCCGAACTTCGCGGCAGAGGCGGAAGGGATCAGCTCCGAGCAGATCGTCGAGGACCTGCTCGCGCGCGTCCCCGAACCGCGTGGCCTCACGGGGCTTTAGCATGGCGGTCGGCAGCGAGCAGAGGCCATATGGCGCGCTGCTCGACGCCGTGCGCGGTGTTCGCTGGCCCGCGGGCAGGCTCGTGCCGGGCGGCGCGCCGGGTTCGCATCAGGCGCGGTCGCGCGGCGTCGCGCCGGAGTTCGCAGAGTACCGTCCGTACCGACAGGGCGATGATCCGCGTCGCATCGACTGGAAACTCCTCGCGCGCAGTGACCGCGCGTTCATCCGGCTCGCGCCCGACCACGCGATACTCGGCACGACGTTCATCGTCGATGCGTCGGCGTCGATGGCGTTCGGGAAGAAGTGGCAGATGGCGAAGGAACTGGTGATCGCCCTCGCGGCGGCGGCGCATGCGGGCGCTGACCCGGTTGGTCTCGCCGTTGCCACCGCACATGGTGCGCGACATCTTGAGCCGCGCACACGGCGCGGAGTCGTCACGGAGTTCGCGCGCCTGCTCGATGAAGTACGGCCGATGGGTTCGGCGCCGCTCGCGCCGTCGCTCACGGGCGCTGCCGCGCGATGCGTGGTCGTCACCGATTGCCTCGGCGACTTCGACGCGCTGCGGCAGGCGCTCGGCAGGCATCGCGCGATCGGTGGCGAAGCGCACCTGCTGCACGTCGTCGCGCGCGCAGAACTCGAGCCGCCCACCGAGCCGATGATGGCGACCGATCCGGAAGATCCGGCGCTGCAGCGACCGCTCATGGACTCGACGCGCGAGGCGTACCTCGGGCGGTTCGCCGAGTTCCGTGCGGACATCGCGCGGCAGGTGCGTGGCGATGGCGTCTGGTATCACGATGTCGTCGATGACGTCACGCCGGAGGTTGCCGTGCGCCGCATCGTGACGCCGGGGCAGCCCGCCGAATCCGCGGGAACGCGCCGATGACGTTCATCTCACCGCTCGCGATGGTGTTCGGCGCGGTCGCTGCGGCGGCGGTGGTGGCGCTGCATCTGCTCGCCACGCGACGACCGCCTGCCGTTCCGCTGCCGACGGCGCGCTTCGTACCGGTCGCCGAGGCGCGCGCGGTCTCGCGCACTTCGCGGCCGACCGATCTGCTCCTGCTCCTGATGCGGGTGCTTGCGGTGTTGTTGATCGGGGCCGCGTTCGCTCGACCGGTGTTCGATGCCGTGGGACCGAGCGTGCGGACGGTCGTGATGGTGGAGCAGTCGCGATTAGTGGCTGATGCGGAGGGTGCGCTGGGGCGGGCGCGTGAGGCAGTGGGTGAGGGCGGCGCGCTGGTGATCTTCGGCGCGGATGCGCGGGAGGTCTCGGTCGCTGGTGCCGATGACTCGCTTTTTATTGTTGCGGCTGGGGAGCGCGCCGCCGTCGGCTTTCTCTCGGCCGCGTTCGTCGCGGCGCGTGATGCGGCGGCGCGTATCGCGCTCGGTGCGGACTCCGTACGGCTCGTGATCGTGAGCCCGCTGACGGCCGGCGCGGTCGATGCGGCGACGCCGGCGCTGCGTGCCGCATGGCCAGGGCGGATCGAGCTGATGCGAGAGGTCGTCGCGACCGACAGCGCGGCGGGTGAGCCTGTGCGGCTCGTGACATCGATGACCGATGATCCGCTCGCTCCGGCAGTTGCGCGGCTTGGGGTGCTGCGCGGCGCGCATCGCGTGCGGATCGTGCGTGCTGCGCCGAGTGCTGCTGATTCTGTCTGGGCGCGCGCGAGCGGGCGCGTGCTGCTGTCGTGGCCGGTCGCTGACAGTGGCGCGATGCCGGCTGGCGTGACGGCGTTCCATCGCGATGGTGAGGCGGTGACTGTCGTCGCTCCGTTCTCGCGACTGTCGATGGGTTCCGACTCGGACGATGCAGGAGCGCGCGTCATCGCACGCTGGCAGGACGGAGCACCGGCGGCAGTGCAGCGCGCACTCGGCGACGGCTGCCTGCGCGCCGTCGCCATCGGCGTTCCGCTCGCGGGCGACATCACGCTGCGGCCGGCGTTTCTGCGACTGCTCGGTGCGCTGACGGCACCCTGCGGCGGACGCCTGCAAGCTCCGCTCGCCGATTCGACCATCGCGTGGCTCACCGGCGACGCGGGTGCTCCCCTCGCTCCGGCGCACCTGGTCGTGGTGAACAGGCGCGACAGTTCAAGCCGGTTCACTGCGATACTGCTGGCGATCGCGTTCGTGCTGCTGCTTTTTGAGCCGCTCGCACGACGGAGGGCTGCATGAGCGGCGTCGCCAGGCGCATCGCGCGCGCGCGCCGCGCGCTCATCGCGTCCACGCTCGCTCGTGCGTTCCTGCGCGCCGCGCTCGTCGCGCTGATCGTGGTCGGCGCAGGACTCGCTGCCGACACGCTCACTGGCCTGCCGCTTGCTGTGCGTCGCCTGCTAGTTCCATTGGCGCTCGTCGCGGGCATTGCCGCGCTGCTCCGCGATGTCATGGGTCCGGTGCGAGCCGCCATCTGTGCGAGCAACGAATCCGTCGCCCTCTGGTTAGAGGCGCGGCTGCCATCGTTGCGATACGCTCTCGTCACGAGTGTCGATGCGCGCCATGCGGGGTCAGTACCTGCGCTCGACCGAGCTGTCAGCGATGCGCCGCTCGAGCGCGAGGTCGCGGTGGCGTCCCGCTCGGCGTTGGTGCGGCCGGCGATCGCTGTCGGAGTGCTCGCGCTGCTGCTAGTGCTCATCCCCGGTGGCGCGGTCGGTCGCGTGGCCGCTCCCCGCGATGGCGACGCACTCGATCGCGCGGGTGCGAGCAGTCGTGCGGCGACCGATCCGCTCGCCACGATCGTGGTCCGCGTGACTCCGCCGGCCTACAGCGGACTCGCGGCGACTTCGCACGACGATCCATCGACCGTTGCTGCGCTCGTGGGGAGCAGTGTGCGGATCGAGGGACGCGGGACAGGCGTCCTCGTGCGTGCGGTGGCGCGCGACACCGACTCGAGCAGGACCGCAGGCAGGCCCGCCGTCAACGACGGCGATTCATGGAGCGTCACCATCCCCGTGCCCGAGCGCGCCGCTGCCATCAGGCTCGCGGGACCGGTGCGTGAGCGCGTGCTCATCATCGACCCCATCACCGACTCCGTTCCCACCGCGAGGCTCGACTCACCCGTCCGCGACTCCGTGCTGCGCGCCGCCGTCGGCCGGGTCACGCTGAGCGCCGAAGTGCGCGACGACCTCGGGCTCGCCGAAGCCTCGTTCGAGTTCATCGTCAGCACCGGAGCAGGGGAGACCTTCACCTTCCGCAGCGGGCGCGTCGGTGCGCGACGGTTCGCGGCTGGGGCACGCACGGCGACACTCGGCGCCAGGCTCGCGCTCGACACGCTCAAGCTCGCGCCAGGTGATCTCATCCACCTGCGCGCCGTAGCCGTCGATCGCAACAACGTGAGCGGACCTGGGCGCGGTGCATCGGAGACGCGCACGCTGCGCATCGCGCGCCCCGATGAATACGACTCGGTGAGCGTCGATCCCATGGCGCCCACCGATCCCGAGAAGAGCGCGCTCTCGCAGCGCATGATCCTCATGATGACGGAGGAGCTGGTCGCACGCATGCAGAAGCCGCCTCGTTTCGGGCGCGCCGAGCTGCAGCGCGACGCGCGCCGCATCGCGGTCGAGCAGACGCGCCTTCGCAAGCGTGTCGGCGAAGTGGTCTTCCTGCGACTCGGCGAGAACGAAGGCGAGCATGCGCATGCCGAGGGCGATGGGCATCAGCATGCGCAAGCAGGCGACGAGACGCCGGTGGTCGCCATCAACGAGCCGCTGCTCGAGGCGTACAACCACATGTGGCGCGCGACCACGGAGCTTGAGACGGCGGACCCCGCTGCGGCGATCCCATGGATGCAGCGTGCGATCGAGGCGCTGAATCGCGCGCGCGCCGCGGAGCGCATCTACCTGCGCGGGCGTCCTCCTCGCGTCGTGGTGGACATCGACAAGGTGCGCGGTACGGGCAAGGAGAGCGGGTCATCCAGTGTGCGCGAACCGCGCGCGCCCGCAGACGCCGAGCGCGCGGCGCGACTCGCGCGGTTCGACGTCGCACTCGGCATCGTGGCGAACGATCCATCGGCGGCGGCGGACTCGCTGCTGCTGATCAGGCTCACGGTGCCAGAGGAGGAGCGCGCGACGGCGCAGGCACTCGATGCCGCGGCGGCCATGGTGCGCGAAGGCGGCGACCTGACCGACGCGCTCAGCCGTGCGCGTCGCGCGCTCTTCTTCGCGGGCAGGCCGGTGCGGCGCACGACCGTCGGCCCATGGGGAGGCTGAGCATGCCGACGAGCAATGCCCCAGGCACCACGATGCCCGCGCGCGTCGACTTCATCTTCGCCACCGTCCAGTACGACTCCGGCGACTGGGACAGCGCACCGCTCGTGCCGGCGAACGTCATCGACTCCGTCGCGCGCTACACCGAGATCACGGTGCAGCACACAGGCGTCATCGTGCCGCTCGGCTCGCGCGACCTGTTCAAGTATCCGCTCGCGTACATGACGGGCCATCTCCCGGTGCGGTTCAGCGAGGTCGAGCGCACGACGCTGACCGAGTACTGCAAGCGCGGCGGACTGCTCTTCGTTGACGATCACAATCACGACATCGACGGCGAGTTCCACCGCACGGCGGTGGAGGAGATCACGCGCGCCGTCGGCCCGCTCAAGGACCTGCCGAATGATCACGCGCTGTATCGCGCGTTCTTCAATTTTCCCGACGGACCGCCCACCACGAGTCACGAACTCAACGGGTGGGGCGACAACCTCGTGCACAAGCACCTGCAGTGCGTGATGAACGGCGATCGCATCGCCGTGCTCTACAGCAGCAAGGATTACAGCTCGGAGTGGAACTACCATCCGGACAACAAGCGGTTCTTCTCGGTCGACAACACGCGCTTCAGCGTGAACATCGTGGTGTATGCGCTCACGCGATAGCGTCTCGCGCCGCGCACTCGAGCGTACCGCGCGCGTGGCGGCGATCGTCCTGATCGCCGTCGCGCTCTGGCGCGCGTTCGATGCGCTCAACGGCAGTGACTCGCCCCGCCTGCACGCCGACATGCAGGGAGCGCTCGAGCCTGTCACGCGCGATTCGCTCGCGGCCATTGCCGCCGCAGGCACGAGCGTCACCTGGAGCGGCGCGCCAGCACCGATCGCCGTGATGGCCGAACCGGTGCGTGAGCCTGCCGCCGATTCCTACTGGCGGGTCGCGGTCATCGCACCATCGCTCTCTATACTGCGAGACACACTCGGCACACTCGATTCGCTTGGCGCGGGCGGAGGCGCCGTCACGGCAGCGAGCGTACGCGGCGCACTCGACGTCCAGTCAGGCTCTACGACGGCGAGCACGGCAGCCGCCGAGGACGCGACGATCGGCCGTGTTTTCGTGTTCGGCCGCGCGGGATGGGAGTCGAAGTTCGTGATCGCCGCCCTCGAGGAACAGGGGTGGGAGGTCGACGCGCGGGTGAGCATCGGCACCGACGTGGATATCACGCAGGGCACTGCGCGCACCCCGAACATCGCGCGACACGCCGCCGTCGTGGTGCTCGACACGATGGTCGGTCGCGAGGCGGCCGCCATCGCGCGCTTCGTGCGCGCCGGCGGTGGTCTCGTGATGGCAGGAGAAGGTGCCGCCGCGCCATCGCTGCAGTCGCACGCACCGGCGAGAGTCACGCGGGTCGAGGCGCCTGAAGCCATGTCGTTCCAAGGCCACGAGCCCACGCATGCGCTCGCACTACATGTGCTCGGCGGCCTCCGGGCCGGCAGTGTAGTGTTGGAGGATCGTGCGGGCACTCCGGCAGTCGCCGCGCAGCGCGTCGGCGCGGGACGCGTGGTGCAGATGGGATACGCCGAGACATGGAGATGGCGCATGCAGGGTGAGGGAGCGAGCGTGAAGGAGCATCGTGCGTACTGGTCGCGACTCGTCGCATCGGCTGCGGCGGCGACGTACGCGGCGCGCGAGCCGAGCAGGGTCGCGTGGCAGAACGCCGCTCCGCTCGCGCAGGCCATGCAGGCGCTTGGCGCGCCGATCGATGCACCGGACCGCGTGACCGCGGGCGCACGAAGGGGCACGCAAGCGTTCCCGTTCTGGATGGTGCCGCTCATCCTGGCACTGCTAGTGGGCGAGTGGGCGTCACGCCGCACGAGAGGGGCCGCATGAGCACGTCGAGTGAACCGACCGGGCCGATCACCAACCCCACCCCGCTCGCCTTCATCTCCCACTCCGACGTCGGCCGCCACGACAACGGATGGAACCACCCCGAGCATGTTGGCCGCCTGCGCGCGATCACGCGCGCCCTGCGCTACGCGCCCGACCTCTTCACGACCATCGATCACATCGAGGGTCGTCACGCGACGCCCGAGGAGCTCGCACTCGCGCATGCCCCCGCGTACATCGAGCGCGTGCGCGAACTCTCGCTCGCGGGGGGCGGCCGCTTCGATGCCGACACGCTTGTGAGCGAGGGCACGTGGGACGCCGCCACTGCCGGTGCGGGGTGCGTGCTCACCGCGGTCGACCGTGCGCTGGACGGCACCAACCTGCGCAGCTTCTGCGCCGTGCGCCCGCCGGGCCACCACGCGCTGCGCGCGGAGGGCATGGGATTCTGCCTCTTCGGCAACGTCGCCGTCGCCGCGCACTATGCGCGCACGAAGGGCGCCACGCGTGTGCTCATCGTGGACTGGGACGTACATCACGGCAATGGCACGCAGGCGCTGGTCGAGTACCAAGAGGACATCCGCTTCGTCTCCATGCATCAGTGGCCCTGGTATCCGGGCACCGGTGCGGCCGACGATCGCGGTCCGCATCCCACGCGCAACGTGTGGAATCTTCCGCTGCCGCCCGCACTGCCTGCGCCGCAGTACGTCGACACGCTGCTCGCCGCCGTCGATGATGCGACCAGCGGCTGGGTCCCTGACCTCGTGCTCATCTCCGCCGGCTTCGACTCGATGGCCGGTGACCCACTCGGCGGCTTCACGCTGGAGCTCGAGCATGTCGAGTTCCTCACGACGGCGCTCGTGGCGCGTGCCGAGCGATGGTGCGGGGGGCGGGTGGTGAGCGCGCTGGAGGGCGGCTATGAGCCGGACCTCCTCGGCGCGGCCGTCATCGCGCACCTCGGGGCTCTGCGGTAAGCTTCACGCCATGGCGAAGAAGCGACGTCCCTCGATGCGCCTCAGGCGCAGCCGCGAACTCATGGCCACCACGAATGGCGGTCGGCCGCGATCCTGGCATCGGGACGCGGCGGGGGTCGTGCGCCGCAACATCGACCCGCTGGAGTACGGGGCCATCCTGCACTCAGGCACCGGCACCCTCTGGGTGGACATCAACACCGCGAGCAGCGAGCGGCATGCGCTGCTCGGCAGTGTGTTCGGGTTCCATCCGCTGAGCATCGAGGACACGGAGTCCACCGAAGGTCGCGTGAAGTTCGAGGAGTATCCCGAGTATGCGCTGACGGTGGTGCGTGGTGTTCGTTTCACGCCGGAGACGGAGGACCGCTACGACATCGAGACCTTCAATCTCTGGTGCTTCCTCGGCCGCAACTTCCTCGTGACCGTGCACGGTGTGCATGCGCCGGGCGTGGATAGTGCATTCGAACGTCTCTCACGCTCGACCGAAACGCTGGAGCGTGGGCCGAGCCGGTTGCTGCACCAGGTGCTCGATGCAACGGTCGATGCGTACTTCCCGATCATCGACCAGCTCGACGAGTTCGTCGACGGCCTCGAGGAGCGCGTGTTCGTTCACTTCGAGCAGGAGGCCCTGCGGGACATCTTCGCCGTCAAGCGTCTCGTGCTGCAGCTGCGCCGGCACATGGCGCCGATGCGGGAGGTGTTCAACGTGATGCAGAGCCGGCCGAGCAGGCTGATCCCTCCCGATGCGCAGCTCTACTTCCGCGACGTGTACGACCACGTCATCAGGCTCAACGAGTCGCTGGACAGTTATCGCGACCTGCTCTCGAGCACGCTCGACTCGTACCTCATGCAGGTCTCAAACCGCTTGGGGATGGTCACAAAGAGCCTCGCCGTGGTCGCGACGATGAGTGTGCCGTTCGTGGTGGTGAGCGGCATGTGGGGCATGAACCTGAGCGACATCCCGCTCGCGCAGTACCCGCACGGGTTCTGGGTGATGCTCGCCCTGCAGTTGGGCCTTGGCGCCGGACTCCTGTGGCTGTTGCGCAAGCGGGGTTGGCTCTGACGCCTCCGCACCCCCAGATTCCTTCCCGTGTTCTGTCCTGACTGCGGCACCTGGAACCGAAGCGCCGTGCGCACCTGCGTCCAGTGCGGCGCGCTGCTGCCCGAGATCCCCGCGCCGATCGATGCGCCGGACCATCTCGTCACGTCGCTGCGTCAGGCGACTGGCAATCGGTATCGCATCATGCGTCGCATCGGCAGCGGCGGCATGGCCGACGTGTACGAGGCGCGTCACCTGGCGCTCGATCGTCCGCTCGCGGTGAAGGTGCTGCATGCGCATCTCGCGCGAGACGCCGAGATGCGACTGCGGTTCCGCCGCGAGGCGGAGGCGGCGAGCCGACTGCTGCATCCGTTCATCTGCGCGCCGATGGATTATGGCGAGACCGAGGAGAACGTCTACCTCGTGCTGCCGTACATCAGCGGCGGCGGGCTCGCCGACGACATCACGGTGATGCGGACACTGCCGCCCGTGCGCGCGGCGCGCATCGCGGCGCAGGTGTGCGCGGCTCTCGATTACGCCTCGCGTCACGGCGTGATCCATCGCGATGTGAAGCCCGACAACGTGCTCTTCGACGAGGATGGCAACGCGATCCTCACCGACTTCGGCATCGCGACGGCGTACTTCCACGGGCGACTCACCGCGGGCGGTCGCGCCATGGGCACGCCGCACTACATGGCGCCCGAGCAGGCGATGGGCCGTTTTGTCGATGGACGCGCCGACCTGTATGCGGTGGGTGTGATACTCTACGAGTGTCTCGCGGGTCAGACGCCGTTCGACGGGCCCGATGGGTATGCGATCGGATATAAGCACGTGCACGAACTTCCCGTACCGCTCGCGGAGAAGGCGCGCGGCGTGCCGGAGGTCCTCGCGGAGATCACCATGCGGCTGCTCGAGAAGCAGCCCGAGGCGCGGTACCAGCGCGGACATGACGCCGCCGATGCGCTGTACGCGTGGATCGGCGAGCAGGGCGAGCATGAACAGCCGCCGGTGCGCGCGTCGCGACCGGCCAGTGTGGGGTGAGCAGGCTCATCGAGGTCGCGCTCCCTCTCCCGCTGCTGCGCAATTTCACATATGCCGTTCCCGAGACCACGCGCCATCCCCTGGTGCCGGGAAGCCGCGTCGTCGTGCCGGTGCGCAACCGCCGCGCGATCGGCATCTGCGTGGGCGAGGCCGATGTCGCGTCGCTCGGCAGCGCGAAGGCGAAGGAGATACTCGACGTGCCGGACGCGGAGCCCGCCCTGCGCCCCGACCTGCTCGAGGTCTGCCAGTGGATCTCCAGTTACTACGTCGTGTCGATGGGTCTCGTCTGTCGCACCGTGTTGCCGGCGGCGCTCGGCGTGGCGTCGCGGCCCGATGCAGCGAGCAAGTCGGAGCGCGTGCTCGTGATCGCGCGCGAGCTGCCGACGCTGATGGAGCGCGACGCGGAGTTCAAGCGCGCGCCGCAGCAGCGTCAGCTGTACGAACTCCTCGAGCAGCTCGGTGGCCGCGCGCCGGTCACGCATCTCATCGAACGCCTCGGATGCTCGGCGTCGGTGGTGAGCGCACTCGTGAAGCGCGGGCAGGTGCGCGTGGAGTCGCAGTCCCTCGAGCGCGACCCGTTCGCGCGGCGCGGCGTGGACGCGCCGAGCCCGTTCGCGCCGACGAGCGCGCAGCAGGGCGCGATCGATGCAATCGTCGCCGGTGCGCCGGGTGCGACCTTCCTGCTGCACGGCATCACGGGGAGCGGGAAGACGCTGGTGTACCTGCAGGTGCTGGAGCATGTCGTGCGCCGCGAGGGGAAGTCGGCGATCGTGCTCGTGCCGGAGATCGCGCTGACGCCGCAGGCGGTGGACCGCTTCCGCGCCGTCTTCGGCGACTTGGTCGCCGTGTTGCACTCGGGACTCTCCGACGGCGAGCGGCTCGACGCGTGGCGCGCGCTGCAGCGCGGCGAGAAGCGCATCGCCGTCGGCGCGCGCTCGGCGATCTTCGCTCCGCTCGCGAACCTCGGCGCGATCATCGTCGACGAGGAGCATGAAGCGAGCTACAAGCAGGGCGAGACGCCGCGCTATCATGCGCGCGACGTGGCGATCATGCGCGCGCGAGAGGCCGGCGCACTCTGCGTGCTCGGGAGTGCGACGCCGAGTCTGGAGAGCTGGGTGAATGCGCGCGATGGCAGGTCGACGCTGCTCACGCTGCCCGATCGCGTGGGCGGCGGCAAGCTGCCGTCCGTGTGCGTGGTGGACCTGCGGCAGGAGCTCAAGACGGCGAGCCCCGAGGAGAAGGCACGGCGGCTCGTGCTGAGCGCGCCGCTCGAGGCGGCGCTGCACGAGCGGCTCACGCGTGGCGAGCAGAGCATCCTGCTGTTGAATCGCCGCGGCTATGCATCGTTCGTGCAGTGCGAGGAGGGGCATGTGGCGGTCTGCCGGAATTGCTCGATCTCGCTCACGTATCATCGCACCCCCGAGCGGCTCGTCTGCCACTACTGCATGCATCAGGAGGACGCGGCGCGCCGTTGTCTCGAGCAGGGCTGCGGCCTGCCGCGCCAACGTCAGCGTGGGCTGGGCACGCAGCAGGTGGAGCGCCTGCTGCACGAGCGGCTCCCGACGGCGCGCGTGGCGCGCATGGATGTGGACACCACGAGCGGGAAGTGGGCGCATACGGAGATCCTCGATCGCGTGGGCCGCGGCGAGGTGGACATCCTCCTCGGCACTCAGATGATCGCGAAGGGGCTCGATTTCGCGAACGTGACACTGGTGGGCGTGATCGATGCCGACATCGGCATCAACCTCCCGGATTTCCGTTCGAGCGAGCGAAGCTACCAGCTGCTGAGCCAGGTCGCGGGGCGCGCGGGGCGCGGGCCCAAGGGCGGGGAAGTGTTCATCCAGACGCGTGTGCCGTCGCATCACGCCGTGCGCTGCGCGATGACGCACGACTACCTCGCCTTCGTGCGCGAGGAACTGCCCGCGCGCGAGAGTCCTGTGTACCCCCCCGTGGTGCGCATCGCGAACATCGTCGTGAGCGGCCTCGACGAGGGGGCGGTCGCCAACTGCGCTGGAGACGCGGCCAGATGGCTCGAGGGGGCCAACCGCCGGTTCGACCTCGGCGTGACGGTCCTTGGACCCGCTCCGAGCCCCCTGGAGCGCATCAAGACGCGCTGGCGGTGGCACGTGGTGCTCAAGAGCGACCAGCCGGCGCAGCTGACGCGGCTGCTGCGGGGCTTTTTAAGCGGGTTCGACCTCCCCGGGGCGCACGACATGCGGGTGATGGCCGACCGCGATCCCGTGTCCCTTCTGTAACGCTGCCATTGAATGCACCCCTCCCGGTGGCGAGATTGCACCGATGAGCCTCCAGGGCCCCACCGCCTCCGAAACGCGCGAGCGTTTTCTTGCCTCGATCGCCGAGGTCGTTCCCGCTGCGCGCATCGCGGAGATCCACTTCTTCCCGCCGATGCGCCAGGGACCGATCGAGAGTGGGGTCGCGGTAGTGGGGGCGGAGCCGACTGAGGCCCTGGACGAACCCGCAACCCGTGCGCATGCCGAGAGTGATCAGGGCGGTCAGCGCGCATCACGCCACGTCGTCCTCATGGCGCGATACCGCTGGACCCGCAAAGGCCCCGATCGCGGCAAGTGGGAGACCGAGATCATCGCCGAGGCCGACGCCCCGCTCATCACCGTCGAAGCCGTAGCACGCGGCGTCCACCATCGCGCTCACGAAGAATCAGAACCAGAGCGCATGGACGGCGACCAGGTCCGCGCCATCCTCGCCGCAGCGGAAGCGAGACAGTGCCTGACAGCGCAGTAGTCGGGCGGTTCGTCGCCTATCTGCGCGAGCACAACCTGCCCGTCACCGCGCAGCGGCTCGCTATCGCCGAGGTCCTCCTCACCTCCGACCGGCATCTCTCCGCCGAGGAGGTCGCGCAGGCGGTCACGGCGAGCGGTCGCAAGGTGGGCACCGCCACCGTCTACCGCGCGATCGACACCCTGCTTGAGAGCACCCTGCTCGTGGAGCGCGACTTCGGCGAAGGCTTCCGCCGATTCGAGCCCGCGCGCGACATACCACACCATGAACACCTTGTCTGTACGCAGTGCGGCAAGGTCGAGGAATTTCGCGATGAACGGCTCGAACGCATGACCATTATCGTCGCGGAATCGCGCGGCTTCGCCCGGCAGCGTCACCGGCTCGTGATCCACGGCGTCTGCCGTGACTGCCAGCGTGGTGCGCCGGTGGCCGCAGGTCGCTCAACAGAAAGGATGCGCTGATGGAAACCGGTGGATCGCTCGGCCTGCTCATCGCCTTCTCTGCGGGGCTGCTCAGCTTCCTGAGCCCCTGCGTGCTCCCGCTCGTCCCGAGTTATGTCACGTTCATCACCGGGATGAGTCTCGAGGACCTGCAGAAGAGCCGCAGGAACACGTTCATCCACGCGATCCTCTTCGTCTGCGGCTTCACGCTGATCTTCCTCGCGCTCGGCGCGGGGGCGACGGTGTTCGGCCAGGTGATGCTGAGATATCGCGACTGGATCAGCCGCATCGGCGGCGTGCTCGTGATCATCTTCGGCCTCTATATGCTCGGCGTGCTCAACCTCGGCTTCCTGCAGCGCGACACGCGGCTGCACCTCGCCGACAAGCCGCTCGGCTACTTCGGCACGCTCGTGGTGGGCATCGCCTTCGGGGCAGGGTGGTCGCCATGTATCGGGCCGATCCTCGGCGCGATCCTCACGATGGCGGCCAATGAGGCCGACCTGCAGCGCGGGATGATCCTGCTGCTCACCTACTCACTCGGCCTGGCCGTGCCGTTCTTGCTCGCGGCGGTGATGGTCGATCGGTTCCTTACCGTGTTCGCGAAGATGCGCCACCATATGGTCTGGGTGAACCGCATCGCCGGCGGTTTGCTGGTGATCGTCGGCGTGCTGCTGGTGACCAACCGGTTCACGATGCTCGCGAGCTGGCTGCAGGACTTCACGCCGGCGTTCATCCGCGATCGCATCTAGGCGCCTCACCGCGCGCGATGCGCGGCGACGCGCCACGCGGACCACCGGACGTGAAGAAGGCCCGGCGAGCGATCGTCGGGCCTTCGTCACGTCTTGAGCAGCTTAGAAGCGAAGACCGATTACGATCGGAAGCGTGTTCGTCGCTGTGAAGTCCGTCTGGATCGACAGGAAGCGCAGTTCGGTGAACATGTTCGAGTTACCGAGCGTGAAGTTGTAGCCAGCGCCGACGTTGAAGGCGAGTTCGGACACGTCGCTCTCGAAGCCACCGGCCTCGGCCTTCAGGTTGTAGAAGCCCAGGCCTGCGAGGAGATAGGGCTTGAACGCGCTCTCGGTCTCGATGTTCATCATGAGGTTCGCCACGCCTCCCAGCAGCGTAAAGTTGTCGACCACGCCTTCGCCCGCATAGCGGCCGTAGTCTGCATCGAAACGGAGGCCGAACATACCGGACAACGGCATGCCGAGGTGCCCACCAACGTGGAAGCCAAGGCCCGCA
>JANOTV010000182.1:0-10312 GCA_031416495.1 Gemmatimonadota bacterium | reverse complement strand
CCACCTTGGCGGATCTCTGCCACTCCGCGTTGTCGGCGGCGTCGCTGGAGCGCCCTGCAGTCTCTCGACGCGGTCCGCCGCCGATCCTCAGGGCGAGCGTAGCGTAGCGACCGCTCGGGAAGCCCTGTGTGAAGTCCACAGGGTACATGCCCGCCGCTGCGACGATCGCCGTGCGCGGCGCGATCCACGCCGTCACTCCAACGCTGCCCCACACGCGACCCTCATCGTCGAGTGCAGGTAGTGCAGTGCCTGCGCGTCCACCCACCGAGCCGGTGTATTCCATCGGTCCACGGCGCAACAGGAGGGCGACTCTCGCATCGGTGTACCGGATGCCGGCAGCGTCCGTGGGCGTGATGACCGCGGTCCACGTCGCCGCATAGCCGACGAGTGCCGCACCGGCTTCCCCCTGACGTACCTGTCGCCAGGTGGCTCCGTCGAACATCGAGCCTGTGCCGGCGCCCACCCAGCCGCTCGCGCGCGCCCCCAGTCGGAACAGACGCGCGCTCACGAGCCACTGGCCCGTGCGGGCGCCGTCCGAGTGCTCGCTACCGCCAGCGATGCCGCCCACTTCGCCCATGAGGCCGCCCGCCGAGCGATTGGTGTAGAGCGATCCGTACAGGGTTCCCTGCGCAGTCCATCTTTCGGAAGCGAAGCTCGACCAGCTGCCAAGAACGCCCCCAGCGGCTCGCGAGCCCGTGGACTCGAGCGCGGGCGAGATGGTGAGTGCGGACACTCCTGCGGCACCGGAGTAGCGGATGTTCGTCAGGCCTGCGGCCAGTGTGGCCGACGTCCGCTGCGCCATCGCGGGCACCGCGGGCACAGCGGACACAGCGGTCATGATCGACAGCACGAGGATCCGACGGATCACACTCAAACGCCCGGCCGGACCTCAGCGCCCACGCGGAGCACGGAGCTCTCGACCCCGAACTCATCGGTGCGGCGCTGCGCGAGCGGGTCAGCCACCCATCGTTCGCCGTCGACGACGAACGCATACTCGTGACGCCCGCTCGGAAGTGGCACCGAGACGCTCCATGCGTCGCCGACGCCCACGCGTTCGAGTTGCACCAGATCGCTCTGCCACGACGTGAAGTCGCCGACGAGCGAAACGCGCGCCGCACCCGGTGCATCGACCACGAAGCGCACGAGGTGCACCGTGTCGGTGGTCGCCACCACGGCGGCAGCGGAGGGCGTCAATAGACGAGCCGTGCCCGCGGTGCCCAGCGCGAAGACCAGCGCGAAGCCTGCGGCCATCGCGACGGCGCGCGCCGGCGAGAAGGTCAGCGTCACGGGCCGGCGCCACCATGAGCGCTCCTCGGCTCGCACGGCAGCCATCACGCGCTGCTCGAACTCGTCGTCGAGCACTTCTGGTTCACGGAGCACCTCGGAGAGCCGCTCGATGAACTTCGAGTCATCCATGTCCTCAGTCATTCACCACCCCCTCGAGCTGTTCACGCAACCGTGCACACGCGCGCTTGACCCGCATCTTGAGCGCCGATTCGCCCACTCCGGTCAGGTCGGCCATCTCATCGTAACTCAGGTCCTCGACATGCTTGAGGAGGAACGCTTCCCTGAGGTCGTGCGGCAATGTCGCCAGCGCCCGCTGGATCTCGGCGCGAAGACCCAGATCGGTCTCCGGCTTTTCATCCGCGAGCGAGATCATGATCTCCTCATCCCTCACCAGCCGCAGCTCGCGCGCACCGCGCCGCGCCGCGAAGGTCCTGCATTCGTTCACCACGATGCGATGCAGCCAGGAGCCGAACTTAGCCGGCTCGTCGCATCGGTCCAGATGCCGGTACGCGCGCAGGAACACCGACTGGAGCACGTCCTCGGCGTCGTCCCGGCTTCCCAGCAAGCGGATCGCGAACCGCACATGGCGGTCGCGGTAGCGGTGCACGAGTTCGGCGAAGGCGGGGACCTCCCCACGCTGCGCCGCGTGCACCAAGGGCTCGTCAGCCAAGTGCCTCACGATACAGAGACTGCGCGCAGGGCCGGCTGCGTCACATCAGCCCCGCATCGACCGTCAGATCGTCGATCTCCAGCTGCCCGCCGAGGGCGGTGCGGCAGAAGGCCACGCGGTGATGCGGGGTCATGCCGGCGACTCGCAGGGCGCTCAGGTGGGCCGGCGTGCCGTAGCCCGAGTTCGTCTCCCACGAGTAGCCGGGATACCGCACGGCGAGGCGCGACATGAGCCGGTCGCGCACGACCTTGGCGACGATGCTCGCGCAGGCGATGCTGTAGCAGATGGAGTCGCCCCCGATCACGGCATTGTGCGGCACGGCGAGGCTGCGGATGGGCTTGCCGTCGATCAGCACCTGATCCGGCGTCAGGCCGAGCCGCGCGATGGCGCGCGCCATCGCGCGCGCGGTGGCCTGATAGATGTTCCAGCGTGCGATCTCGCTCACGGACGAGGCTGCCAGGGCGAGTGCGATGGCGTCGGCGCGGATGCGCGTCGCGAGCCGCTCGCGTTCTGCAGGGCGCAGGGCCTTGGAGTCGGTGACTCCGTGGATGGCACGCTTGTCGATGGGCATGACGACGGCGCATACGACGACGGGGCCCGCAAGGGGGCCCCGTCCGACTTCATCAACTCCTGCGATGTGCACCGCTCCGGCGGCGCGCAATGAACGTTCGAGGGCGCTCCAACCGCCAGCCACGTTCCCTGCGCAGCCTCAGGCCTTGGGAGCCGCTTCGCCCGTCACCGGAACCTGCACGCGAACCTTCTTCTCGGCGATACGAGCTGCCTTGCCGGTCACGCCGCGGAGGTAGTAGAGCTTGGCGCGACGCACGCGGCCACGGCGCACGACCTTGATCTCGGCAAGCATCGGCGAGTGGAGCGGGAAGATACGCTCGACACCGACGCCATTGGAGATCTTGCGCACGCCGAACGTGGCGCCGACGCCGGTGCCCTTACGCGCGATGCACACGCCCTCGAAGGCCTGCAGACGCTCCTTCTCACCTTCCTTGACCCGCACGTTCACGCGAAGCGTGTCGCCGGCGCGAAAGGCAGGAACCTGCTTCAGGTATTCCTTCTGGGTCTCGATGAACGGATGCATATGCGGCTCCGGGCGCTGATAAGCCCGATAGGGGTTCTATGGATCGTGTTGAGCCTTATAAGCTACCGGCGCTGCGAACGTTGCGCAACGGCACTACACGGGGAGAATCAGTCCTTCGGCGGGGGTGCGGCGCGTTCCCGGCTCAGCCGATTGCCCTCTTCCTTGCGCCATTTCTCGATCAGCGCGTGGTTGCCCGAGAGCAGGACGTCCGGCACCCCGTGCCCGCGATACTCGGGAGGGCGCGTGTAGCTGGGAGCCGAGATCCCGCGTCCGAAGAAAGAGTCGGTACGGGCGCTGTCCAGGTCGCTCATGGCACCGGGCAGCAAGCGTACCACGGCATCGACCACGGCCAGCGCCGCCGGTTCGCCGCCGGACAGCACGAAATCGCCGAGGGAGAGTTCCTCGGTGGCCAGATGGTCGGCGACACGCTGGTCCACGTCCTTGTAGTGACCACAGAGCAGCGTGAGCTCGGTGCCCTCGGCGAAACGTTCGGCGATGGCGTGCGAGAATACCTTCCCGCGGGGCGAGAGCAGGACGATCGGCGCCTTGGCGCCCACCGACTCGACGGCCTCGAAGAACGGCTGCGGCTTCATCACCATGCCGGGACCGCCGCCATAGGGCGCGTCGTCCACCGTGCGATGCCGGTCGTGCGTGAACTCGCGCAGGTCGATGCAGCGAAAATTCACGAGGCCCGCCTCAGCGGCCCGCCTGGGGATGCTGAGGCCGAGCGGACCGGTGAAGAAGTCCGGGAAGATCGAGACGATGTTGATCTGGAGCATCGCGCGCGCGTGGCTCAGGTGCCCAGCAGTCCGGCGGGCGGCCGGACCACGATGCGACGCGCTTCGCGTTCCACGGACTCGACGAACTCGTCGACGAACGGGATGCTCGCCACGCCCTCGGCGGTGCGGAACTCGAGCAGCAGACCCTGCGGCAGTTCGTAGAACTCGACGACTTCGCCGAGGTCACGCCCGGACTCGGCGTCGACGATCATCATGCCGATGAGTTCGTGCGCGAAGACCTCGCCCTCTTCGGGATCGGAGAGTTCGTCCTCGGGCACGAGGAGATGGCGGCCGTTCCAGCGTTCCGACTCCGTGCGGTCCGAGATGGAGTCGAAGGTGATGAGCCAGCCTTCCTTGAACGGGCGCAGGTTGGTGACGCGCAGTTCGCGCGGCTGCCGCGTGCCCGGATCGAGCCAGAGCATGCCTTCATGCGTGCCCTGAAAAACACGACGGCCGGACGCGAAGATCGCGTCCGGCTCGCCGGTGAATGCTTCTACGACCAACTCCCCCCGCACACCATGTGCGTGGCGGACCCGTCCGACGATGGCATACTCGGGACTGGTCACCGTGCGAGGGATGGAGGCTTACTCCGAGACCGGAACGGCCTTGGCAGCGAGCTTGGTCGCGAGACGGGTCTCGTGGCGCGTCTTGAGGACGCCGGCCTTCCGCAGGAGCGAGCGGACGGTGTCGGACGGCTGTGCGCCGTTGTCGAGCCAGTAGTTGGCGCGCTCGATGTTGAGCGCGAGGGGCTGCTCACCGGTGCGCGGCGCATACTGCCCGAGGATCTCGATGAACTTGCCATCGCGCGGCGAGCGGCCATCGGCGACGACGATACGGTAGGTCGGGCTCTTCTTGCGGCCCTGGCGGCGGAGACGGATACGAACGGCCATCGGTGAATCCTCGGTAGTAGCGGTTTGATCGTACTGCACTGGGCTCATCGCTAGCTCCGGCGTTTCCGGAGAGCACCCAGTCACTACAGGTGTGAGGTGGAAGGTGGGAGGTGGAAGGTTAAACCCTCCGCCGGTACCGACCTTTTGCCTCTCACCTCTTTTGCGCCATTTTTTTCATCATCTTCTGCATCTCGCGGAACTGCTCCAGCAGCCGGTTCACTTCGCTCACCGGACGGCCTGAGCCCTTCGCTACGCGTGCCCTTCTGGTGCCGTTGATCAGGCCCGGAGTCTTGCGCTCTTCTGCCGTCATCGACAGGACGATCGCCTCGAGATGCTTCATGCGCTTCGGGTCGGCCTCGCCGGCCTGCTTGAGCATCTTCGAGTTCACACCGGGGATCATCTTCAGCAGGTTCACCATCGACCCCATCTTCTGCATCTGCCGCATCGCACCAAGGAAGTCCTGCAGGTCCATCCCTTCCTTGCGCACCTTCTTCTCGAGACGCTTCGCTTCATCCGCGTCGAATGTCTCCTGCGCCTTCTCGACGAGGCTGAGCACGTCGCCCTGCTGGAGGATCCGGCCGGCCATGCGATCCGGATGGAATTCCTCCAACGCGTCGGTCTGCTCGCCCACGCCGATGTACTTGATCGGCCGCTTCGTCGCACCGTAGATCGAGAGCGCCGCACCACCGCGTGCATCGCCGTCCATCTTGGTGAGGATCACGCCGGTGACGCCCAAGGCGTCGTTGAATCCCTGCGCGATCTTCACGGCGTCCTGGCCCGTCATGCCATCCGCTACGAGCAGTATCTCATCAGGCTGCACCGCGTCCTTCAAGCGGCGCAGTTCATCCATCATCGTTTCATCGATCTGCAACCGACCGGCGGTGTCGATGATGACGACCCGGTCCCGCTCCTTGCGCGCCACGTCGATGCCTGCGCGCGCGATCTTGATCACGTCCGTCGTGCTGCGGTCGGCGTACACCGGCACGCTGAGCTCGCGGCCTAACGTCTCCAGCTGGTCGATCGCGGCCGGCCGATACACGTCCGCGGCGATCATGCGCACCGCGCGACCCTCGCCCTTCAGCTTCCGCGACAGCTTCGCCGCGGTCGTCGTCTTTCCCGAACCCTGGAGGCCGACCATCATGATGATCGTCGGCGGCACCGAGGAGAGCTTGAGGCCTTCCTTGCGCTCGCCCAGCATCACCCGGAGTTCGTCATAGACGATCTTCACGATCTGCTGCGCCGGCGACACCGTCTTGAGCTGCGCGACGCCTACGGCGCGCTTCTCGACGCGCTCGAGGAACTCACCGGTGAGCTGAAAACTGACGTCGGCTTCAAGCAGGACGCGCCGGACTTCGCGCAGGCCTTCCTTGATGTCGGCTTCGGTCAAGACGCCACGGCCGCGCAGCTTCGCGAAAGTGGCTTCTAGCTTGTCGGAGAGTTCGGCGAACATATAGCCTTTAACGATAAACCTTTAGGCGCTGCCGTCCAAGGGCGATCAGGAGGATTCCTTGCGCCCGGCATGGCCCGCTGACCCCCACCCCATGCCCATCACGTCCGGCGCCGAGCCGGTCGCGCGAGAGCGAGCAAGTACCCTACATTACCCTTCGTGACTGACCACCGGGATACACTCGTCGAGGCTGGGGTGACTCTCCCGGCGACCCTGCCGCTGCTGGCGCTTCGCTCGACGGTGGTCTTTCCCGGCGGCAAGATCGCGGTGCAGGTGGCCAGCCCCTGCAATCGCAAGCTGCTCGCCGCGCATCCCGCCGAGCATGCGCATGTGATCTGCATGGTCGAGCCGGAAGATCTCGCTCCCACCGCCACGTTCTCCCACGGTCGCATCGGCGTGCTGGTCCGGCTCACCGACCGCCTGCCTGCCGACGGAGAAATGACGCAGGTCACCCTCGTGGGCGTCGCGCGCGTGCGGATCGTCAGCTCTACCACCGATGGCGCGTCCGGATATCCGTTCGCCTCAGCAGAGTCCGTCGAGGAGCCGGCCGTGGAAGAAGCGGCTGCCCGCGCACTCATGCATCGCGTGGCATTGGCCGCCGACGAGCGCGTCGCCCTGGACAACACCTTCCCGGCCGAACTGCCCGCACTGCTCCGCCGCGAGGCACGTCGCCCTTCGCGATTCGCGGACCTCGCCGCGGCGCGCGGCGGACTGCGCGCCGCGGAGAAGGACGAGGTCCTGCAGTGTCTGGACGTGGTCGCGCGGCTCGAGTTCCTCGCCGACCGATGGGAGCGCGAAGCGTCCCGCGCGCAGGTCACGGAAGAGGTGCGCCAGGCGACGGAGCGCCGCGTCGACAAACATCATCGTGAGTTCTTCCTTCGCCAGCAGTTGCAGGCGATCAAGTCGGAACTGGGCGAGGCCGATTCCGGGGACAACGAGATCGCGGAGCTCATCCAACGCGTCGAAGCGGCACAGCTTCCGGAACAGGTCGCCACGGAGGCACGCCGGGAGATCGACCGCCTGCGCGCACTGTCCGCCGCCTCGAGCGAGCACCAGGTGCTGCGCAACTATCTCGAGTGGGTGCTCACTCTGCCTTGGCGCCGCAACTCGGGCGATGCGCGGATCACGCTCGACAAGGTGCAGGCGGCGCTGGACGAGCGGCACTACGGACTGCATGAGGCGAAGGAGCGCATCCTCGAGTATCTCGCGGTGCGTCAGTTGCGCGGTGACCGCGGACGCGACCCGCACGGACCGATCCTCTGCTTCGTCGGCCCTCCGGGCACCGGGAAGACCTCGCTCGGCGAGGCGATCGCGGCGAGCATCGGGCGCGCGTTCCATCGCATCTCGGTCGGCGGCGTGCGCGACGAGGCGGAGATCCGCGGACACCGGCGCACGTACGTGGGTTCGCTGCCGGGATTGATCGTGCAGTCGCTGCGACGCGTGCAGGCGAACGATCCCGTGCTCATGATCGACGAGATCGACAAGATGGCGGCCGGCGGAGCGGCAGGTGACCCGATGGCGGCGATGCTCGAGGTGCTCGATTCCTCGCAGAACTCGACGTTCACCGATCACTATCTCAACCTGCCGTTCGACCTCTCGCGCGTGCTGTTCATCTGCACGGCGAACAACCTCTTCGACATCCCGCACGCGCTGCGCGACCGGCTCGAGGTGATCCGCATCGCGGGCTACACCGTCGAGGAGAAGGTCGAGATCGCCTGGCGGTACCTGCTGCCGCGCCTGTTCGACGAGCACGGCATCACGGACCACGACCTGCAGTTCACCGACGAAGCGCTCGGCGTGATCGCGAATCGCTATGCGCGCGAGGCGGGCCTGCGCACCTTCGAGCGACACATCGCCGCGCTCATGCGCAAGCGCGCGAAGCGGAAGGCGGAGGGCGAGCAGGGCGCATGGATCGTCGACCAGCCACGCATCGAGGATCTGCTCGGTCCGCCGCGCTGGGCACCGGAGGCCGCGGAACAGGAGCCGGAGATCGGCACCGTGACCGGTCTCGCGTGGACATCCAACGGCGGCGAGCTCATGACCATCGAGGCGCTGCTCATGCCCGGCACCGGCAAGCTCACCGTCACCGGCCAGCTCGGCGACGTGATGCGTGAGTCCGTGGACGCGGCGAGCTCGTATGTGCGCTCGCGCGCGCGCGTGCTGCGCGTGGCCGACCCGGAGATGCGCTCGAGCGACCTGCACGTGCACTTCCCCGCCGGCTCCGTGCCCAAGGACGGACCGAGCGCGGGCGTCGCGGTGACTCTCGCGATCGCGAGCGTGATGAGTCGGCGTCCGGTGCGACGCGACATCGCCGTCACGGGAGAAGTGACGCTGCGCGGCCGTGTGCTCGAGATCGGTGGCGTGAAGGAGAAGGTGCTCGCGGCCTATCGCGCAGGGCTCAGGCAGATCGTGCTTCCCAAGGCGAACGAGAAGGACCTGCGCGACATCCCCGCCGAGGTGCGCGCGGCGGTGACGTTCCAGTTCGTCGCGACGATGGATGATGTCGTCGCGACCATGTTGCTGCCCGCGCGCGTGAACGGTTTTGCCGATGACCTGCCGCTGTTCGATGAAGTCGCGCGCACGGCGGCCGACGGTCCGGCGTAGATGGCACCGCGTCCCTGGGTGGTGCGACGCTCACCGCGTCATGGCCGCGGCGTCTTCGCCGTGCGCACGATCGCGGTCGGCACGCGCATCATCGAGTACACCGGCGAACTGATCTCCGACGTGGAGGGCGAGCGGCGCCACCCCACGCCGGCCCCCGGCGTCTCCGAGGAGCCTGAGCACACGTATCTCCTTACGCTGGACGAGGAGCGCGTGATCGATGCCAACGTGGGCGGCAACGAGGCGCGGTTCATCAATCACTCCTGTGAACCGAATTGCGAGCCGATCGCGTATGGTGATCACATGTGGATCGTCGCCGTGCGGGACATCAAGCCGGGCGAGGAACTCGCCTATGACTATGCGATCGAACTCGATGAGCGCCACACGCCGGCGGTCAAGCGACGTTTCCCGTGCGCCTGCGACGCGCGCCGCTGCCGTGGGTCGATCCTGAAGCCGAAGTACCAGTCGCTTCATCCGCTCGTGCGTCGCGCGATCGCGCGCTACGGTCCTGACTCCGCGCGGAACGGACCGGAACGGGCGCGATGAGTCCGGTGCTGCAGGCGTTCATCGTCAACGTGATGGTCGGCACCATCGCAGGCGGCGTGACGAACGCCATCGCCGTGTGGATGCTCTTCCACCCATATGAACGGCGGTACGGGCTCCACGGCGTGATCCCCAAGAACAAGGCGCGCCTTGCGAAGAGCATCGGACGCACGGTCGGCGAGAAGCTGCTGACGCCTGCCGATCTGCTCGATGAGCTGTCGCGTGCCGGCTTCCGCGAGACGCTCGACGAGAAGCTCACCGAGTTGATCGGCCGCATGCTCGACACCGAGCGCGGCTCGCTGCGCGCCATGTTGCCGCCGGCGGTGCTCACCGAAGTCGAGCACGCGCTCGAGGGTCTCGGACCCGTGATTGCCGCGAGCGTCGCCGACTACACCCTCACGCCGGAGTTCGAGGAGCGCGTGCGCACCGCCCTCGCGCGCGTGCGCACGGAAGTCGGCACGATGACGGTCGGCGAAATGCTCACGACGGAGCGCCGCGCCGACCTCGCCGTGCAGGCCGCGAACCTCGCCACGGAGATCATCGAGGAACGCCGCACGGACGGTAGCCGCTCCACCGCCGCGCTCATCGGCGACATGCTGCTGCGCATGGCCGGCACCGAGCGCACGCGCGGCTTTGTCGAGCGCACCGTGCACGACGCCCTCGGCCGCGCGGGCCATCGCCGGTGGAACGACGTGCTCGATGCCATCGGCGACGACACGCTTGTGAAGTGGATCGTCGAAAGCGCGCGCTCACCGCGCGGCACCGCGTTCGCCGCCGAGGTGGCCTCGAAGGGAGCGGCGGCGCTCATCGACAAGCCGATCGGTCGCCCTGGCCGCTTTCTGCCGGAGGATGCGCCGGCGCGACTCGCCTCGGTCGCGAGCCCGGCGCTCTGGCAGTGGATGGAGACGCAGTTGCCGAAGCTCGCCGAGCAGTTGGACATCCCCGCGATGGTGGAGCGGAAGGTGCTCGGCTTCAGCACCGCGCGCATCGAGGAGATCATCC
>JANOTV010000181.1:0-6461 GCA_031416495.1 Gemmatimonadota bacterium | reverse complement strand
GGGGGGACACTCGCGCTCACGCCAGTGATAAGCTCGGCGCAGGAGCCGGTGGACACGCTCATTCCCCGCGTGCCGCTGCCCGACAGCGTGCCGCGCGACACCGTGCCGCGCGACAGTGTGCCGCGCGATACCGTGAAGGCGCCACTCGCCGTTGCGCCCCGCGCGACGACGCCGGAGCTCGGTGCGCAGCGGCGCATGGTCTGGGACCGCGCGGCGATCTTCGCGAGTGGCGCGGTCACGCTCTCCGATCTCCTCGCGCTCGTGTCGGGCACGACGGTGAGCTACAGCGGGTTCATGGCATCCGTCACCGCGACGAGCTGGTATGGCGAGCCTGGGCGTGTGCGCGTGCTGCTCGATGGCGTCGAACTCGACGTGCTCGATCCGCGCTCAGGTGGCGTCGCGGACCTGTCGGTGGTCCCACTCTGGTCGCTCGAGGAAGTCGCGGTCGAGCGTGCCGCAGGCGAGTTGCGCGTGCACCTGCGCTCGTGGCGCGTGTCGCTCACCACGCCCGAGACGCGCACGGATATCGTGACCGGCTCGGAGAACACGAATTTCTATCGCGGGTTCTTCGGCAGGCGGTCGAACAACGGCGCGGCGTTCCAGATCGCGGCGCAGCAGTACTCCACCACGAACGCCCGTTCGCGCGGTGACGGGGACGGGCTCGGTGCATTCACCCGGTTCGGCGTCGCGCGAGGTCGGCTGTCGATCGACGCGGTGGCCAACCGGTTCAGCCGCAACCGCACCCCGACGATCAGCAATCTCATCACGGGTACTCCGAATCTGCGCGCGATCCCGGCGTACAAGGGGCGTGACCTGAGCGCGTACGTACGCGCAGCGTGGGGAAGCCCGGACGCCGATGGCTTCTGGATGCAGGCCATCGCCGCAACAGTGCAGCATCTGCAGGATGCCGATGAAGCGGGAGCCGATGCGGTGCCGCCGACCGACTTCGACACGGCGGTGAGCCAGGCGCAGTACGTCGCCGCCGCGGGCCTCACGCGATGGGGCGCCCGACTCTCGGCGACCACTCGGCTGCGCGTGCAGGGCGGGGAACAGCGTTTCTCGCCGACGCTGCGGGCCTCGTGGGACGGCCGCTGGGTGTCGCTCAATGCGTTCGCGGAGAACGAA
The DNA here is from genome assembly GCA_031416495.1 of Gemmatimonadota bacterium. Lineage (GTDB taxonomy): Bacteria > Gemmatimonadota > Gemmatimonadetes > Gemmatimonadales > Gemmatimonadaceae > Pseudogemmatithrix. The sequence continues at coordinate 5,336 of JANOTV010000181.1, read as the reverse complement.
GGCCCGGACTCGACCTCGCGGCGGGACGTCACGTTGCTCGCCACGCCGGTCCCCTGGCTGAACGGCGTCTGGTCGCACTCCGTGCACACGCCGGAAGACGAGATCGCGGGCGGACCCGCCCGGACCACGACGCGGGCCGGCGCAGGCCTTCGGCTGGCCGGTCGATGGGTGACCGGCGGCGTGATCCGGCGCTCCATCTCGTGGGTCCCCGGCATGCCAGCGTTCGGTCCCGAATTCGGCCCCGTGGCGACGGCGGAGGTCACGGGGGTCGAGGGCGGCCTCTCGGGCCAGATATACGGCCCATTCTCGCTCGACTGGCGCGGGATCCGCTGGGATGGGGCTGAACTGTATCGTCTGCCGGTGGAGAGCCGGACCGAGCTGCGGGTCTCGACCGGATTTCCCAAGTACTTCCCACGCGGCAACTTCCACCTCTTGGCGTCGCTCATCCACGAATACCGGGGAACGTTCTATGCGCCCTCGGGAGCCGGGACCCAGCGCGCCGAGGGCGCGGGCGTGATGTCGTCCCTGTTGGACATCCGGATCGGCACCGCGAACATCTTCTGGTACAACCGGAACTTCAACGGGAAGGTCTACGAGACCGTGTCCGGTTTCCTCATGCCCCGCATGGTTCAGTTGTACGGGGTTCGATGGTCGTTCTGGAACTAGAAGCCGTTGCTCAAGTCGCGGCGCCAGGCTAACTTATCTGGTTCTAATGATTCATAGCATGACTGGTTTCGGAGCGGCCGAAGGGCCAGTCGGCGGCTCGCGCGTCAGCGTGGAGCTTCGCTCCGTCAATCATCGGTTCTTCAATCCGAGCATCAAGCTTCCGTCCGCCCTCGCGCGATGGGAAGGCGATGTGCGCGAGTCGATCCGGGTGCGCATCGCGCGCGGGCATGTTTCGGTGTCGGCACGCGTGGTTCGGGACGATGAAGGCACGAGCGGGATCGACCCGGAACGCTTTGCGTTCTTCGCCGCTGAATTGAAGCGCTTGCAGGGCGTCAATGGCCTTGTCGGCGAAGTGGATATCGCGACGGTGATGCGCATGCCCGACGTGCTGCGCGTGGTCCGCGAGGACGACGCGCTGGAGACGGGGACGGCCGCAGAACTCGTGGCAGTGGTCGAGGAGGCGGTGCGGGCATTGCAGGTGATGCGTCACGCCGAGGGAGCACGGATGGCTGCGGTGATCGCCGAACGGCTGGGCCTCGTGGAGGCTGCTGTCGAGCGGCTCGCCGCGCGGGCTCCGGCTCGCATGCAGGCGCAGCAGGAAAGGCTGCGCGAGAACGTGGAGCGGATCGCCGGTGGAGTCGCCGTGGATCCGCAGCGGCTCGCGCAGGAGATCGCGATCATCGCCGACCGGCTGGACGTCGGAGAGGAGATCGACCGGTTCACGTCGCACATCGCGGCGTTCCGCGAGACGCTCGGAGATGGGGCTGGGGAGCCGGTGGGCAAGCGACTCGGATTCCTGTTGCAGGAGTTGTTGCGCGAGGCGAACACGACCGGCAGCAAGGCGAACGATGCCGCGATGCTCCAGGATGTGGTCGCCGTGAAGGAGGAACTCGAGCGGATCCGCGAGCAGGTGGAGAACCTCGAGTGAGCAGTGCGCTGACGATGCCGTTCCCGGTCGTGCTGTCGGCACCGTCGGGCACCGGGAAGACGACGATCGCACGCCGGCTGCTCTCGCAGCGGAGTGATGTGGGATATTCAGTGTCATGCACGACGCGCACGCCGCGACCGGGTGAGCGGGACGGATTGGACTATCATTTCGTCTCGGCCGCCGAGTTCGCGGATTGCGTGCAGCGCGGCGAGTTCGCAGAGTGGGCGGAGGTGCACGGCAACCTATACGGGACGCTGAGCAGCGAAGTCCGGCGGGTGATGGAGGCGGGCAAGCACGTGATGCTCGACATCGATGTTCAGGGAGCGCGACAGCTGAGCGTGGCGTTTCCTTCGGCGGTGACGATCTTCGTGATCCCCCCGTCGGTGGAGATCCTGATATCGCGGCTGACGGGACGGCAGTCGGACAGTCCGGAGACGATGGCGCTGCGCCTGCGCAATGCGCACGCAGAACTGTTGGAGGCCGAGCGGTATCAGTATGTGGTGGAGAACGATTCACTCGAGCATTCCATCGCGCGAGTGAGCGAGATCATCGACATGGAATCGTCGAAGCGGGAGCGTCGTCCCGCGCTGGGCCAGGAGGTGGGGGCGCTGACCTTGCACCTGCTGCAGGAACTCGAAGCGCGGCTGTAGGGCGCAGTCACGGCGTCGGCATCAATCCACTATCCCCGACAGGGGAGGAGCACGACATGCAGGTTTTCACCCCGTCCGAAGTCACGCGCCACGCCACCAACAAGTACCTCTCCGTGCTCGTCGCGGCCAAGTACTCGCGCGTGTTGAACGAATTCCCGAAGGATCATTCGAAGTCAGGCGAGAAGAAGCTCACGACGCGCGCACTCGAGGATCTCTCGGGCGGCGACATCGAATACCGCGTGGTGCCCCGTCGTCGCGTGAAGGGCGACTCGGCTTAAGGCCGCACCGCCCCGACACGGCAGCCAGCGCGCGATCGCATGCGCCCCTTCGACGGTCGGCGCATCCTCCTGGGTGTGACGGGAGGGATCGCGAGCTATAAGTCCGCTTGGCTGGCCCGCCTGCTCACGCAGGCCGGGGCTGAAGTCGATGTGGTGCTCACGCGCTCGGCCAAGGAATTCATCGGCGCGATCACCTTCGAGGCACTCACGGGCCGGCCGGTGCACAGCGTGCTCATCGGCGAGGGACATGCGCTCGATCACATCCGCCTCGCGCGTGCCGCAGACCTGATGATCGTCGCGCCGGCCACGGCAGATTTCCTCGCGCGCGCGGCGCATGGCCATGCGGATGAACTGCTCTCCGCCTGCCTGCTCGCGACCGAAGCGCCGGTGCTCATGGCACCCGCCATGAACGACCGCATGTGGTCCAACCCACAGGTGCGGTCGAACGTCGCCATGCTGAGCCGGCAGGGCCGCGTGATGATCGAGCCGGCCACCGGTCCGCTCGCCGCTCCCGATGAAGGCGCCGGCCAGGGACGCATGCCGGAGCCCGAGACCATCGTCGCGCATGCGGGGCGTCTCCTCGAGACGCGTGGCAAGCTGCATGGCCGCCGCGTGGTGATCACCGCGGGCCCGACACGCGAGCCACTGGATCCCGTGCGATTCCTCTCGAATCAGTCGACCGGGAAGATGGGGGCCGCGCTCGCCGCTGCCGCATGGCGTCGCGGGGCCGACGTGCAGCTCATCCACGGCCCGATGAGCGCGCCAATGCCGGTGGGCGTTGCCGCGACCTCGGTGGAGACCACGGCAGAGATGGCTGCTGCGGTGCGTGCCGCCTTGCCGGCGGCCGACCTGCTCGTGATGGCGGCCGCACCCGCGGACTTCCGTCCTGCCGCGGTCGCCGGCTCGAAGATCAAGAAGAGCGCACAGGCGCCGGCGCCCATCGCCCTGGAGCAGACGGATGACATCCTCAAGATCACGCGCGACGCGCGTCGTCCCGGGATGATCGTCGTCGGCTTCGCGCTCGAGACCGATGACCTGCTCGAGAACGCGCAGGGCAAGCTGTCGTCGAAAGGTCTCGACCTCATCGTCGCGAACAGTGCGCGCGAGGCGGGCGCAGGATTCGGTTACGATACCAACCGCGTGACGATCATCGCGGCGACCGGTGAAGCACTCGAGTTGCCGCTGCTTCCCAAGAGCGAGGTCGCCGATGCGATCCTCGATCGCGTGGAAGCGTTGCTGTGAGCGACGCGCGCGAGCGACTTCGTCGGTACCTCGTGCAGCGCCGGGAACTGGGCGAATCTGAATTCGTCCTCGATTCGCTGACGGTCGAGGATGCGCTGAAGGTCCTCATGAGCGGTGCGACGCCTCCGGCGGCACCTGCGCCGGGTGCAGGTCGGCGCGCAGGCACGGACACGCCGCCGCCCACCGACTCACCGAGGCGTCGTGCAGCAGCCGAGGCCGTTGGGACCGGTGACTGGCGCGACGCGCTGCGCGCAGTGGACGCGGCGTCCCCCGTCGCTCCGCCCATGGCACCGAAGCCCACGAAGACGGAGTCCTCGACCGTCGAGCCCGTTCCGCCGATCATCATCGGCTCGGACTCCGTCGGCTCGGCGCTCGAACAGCTGCCGACCATCGCCGCCGTCGCCGAAGCGATCCGCGTCTGCCAGGCATGCGATCTCCACTCGACCGCGATCAATCCCGTGCCGGGCGAAGGAGACCCGAACGCCAAGTTCGTCGTGGTCGGCGAGGCGCCGGGCGCGACGGAAGATGCACTGGGCCGCCCGTTCGTCGGGAAGTCGGGCGACCTGCTCAACAAGATCCTCGAGGCGATCGGCTTCACGCGAGACAAGGTGTTCATCCTCAACGTGTTGAAGCACCGTCCGCCGGCCAATCGCAATCCATCGGCGAGCGAGATCATCGCCTGCCGACCGTACTTGCTGCGTCAGCTTGAGATACTCCAGCCGCGCGTGATCCTCGCGCTGGGTACTTTTGCAGCGCAGACTTTGCTGGAGTCCGACGTCCCGATCGGGAGACTCCGCGGCACCGAGCACCGGTACCACGGCATCCCGCTCATCGCCACCTATCACCCTGCCGCGCTACTCCGGAATCCCAACTGGAAGCGCCCTGCGTGGGAAGATGTCCAGTTCGCCCGTCGAATTTTCGATCGCGCCTAAGAGCGCCTCCGATGTCTACCGTGACCGCCGACCTCCCTGGTCGGAGGACGCGGAGCGGGCTGTGCTCGCCGCGATGCTCATGAGCGTCGATGCCATCGTCACCGCCAGCGAGCTCATCACCGAGGACATGTTCTATCGCGAGGGCCATCGTCGGCTCTTCCGTGCGATGATGTCTGTGCACGCGGCCGGTGCGGTGCTCGACCCGCTCACGCTCGCGAACGAACTCGAGCAGCGCGGCGACCTGCCCGGCGCGGGCGGCAAGGAATACATCGGCGGACTGCTCGATGAGGTCCCGACCGCGGCGAACGTCGAGCACCACTGCAAGATCGTGCGCGAGAAGGCGCTGCGCCGCCGACTCATCGAGACGGCGACGTCGCTCGTGCGCGAAGGCCACGAGAGCCCGTTGGACGTCGCCGAGCTGCTCGACATGGCGGAGAGCAGGATCCTCGAGCTCAACGACAGCCGTGGGCAGGAAGGCTTCGTGAAGATCAAGTCGCTGCTCTGGTCGGCGATGGAGCGCATCGAGTTGCTGCGCACCGCCGGCGGCAACCTCACCGGCGTGCCGTCGGGATTCACCGATCTCGACAAGATGACGCTCGGCTTCCAGCCGGCCGATCTCGTCATCATCGCGGCGCGTCCG
>JANOTV010000180.1:0-7428 GCA_031416495.1 Gemmatimonadota bacterium | reverse complement strand
GCCGCGCGATCGCTGGCCTCGGCTGCTTGTAAAGGGCCGGGCGTTTTTGCAGTCAGTCGGGGGCTCGGGTTCTGCTAGGCGCCCTGGTTCACCCTAATCCGCCGACAGCTCCGCGTGCGACCTGCTCGCGAATGACACTGGGCGAGATGGTGCCTGCACCGGCCTACTTCGTCGCGCAGTACCGGAAACTGCGGCCCCGCCGAGCGGGGTTGAGATCCACAACGTCGAGCATGCGGCCACCACTCTCCACAACCAGCTCCTCGACGTGAGTACGTGCGAGGTAGTGCATCTCGTACGGAACCCGCCCACGAATACGCTGCCAGAAGCGCCGGAAATACTCACGTCGCAGCGCGTACAGGTGGGCACGCAGTGTGCCCGGACGGATGCGCGGACCGTTGCGCGTCTGGAAGACGGCCAGCCCGCCCGGACGCAGCACGCGGATCAGCTCCCGCACGTACGCCGCAGCCGGCTCCGGCGGGATGTGCTGAAGGGTGATGTTGCTGTACACGAAATCGAAGGCGTCGTCATCCAGGAGGCGCAAGTCAGGCTCCGTGTTCACCATGTAGCGGACCCGGCCGCCCTTGCGGTCAAACCGTTGCGCCGTCTCCACCATGGTGTACGAGATGTCTACGCCGACCACCTCCTCGAAATGGTCCGCGAGCGCCTGCGAGAGGCGGCCCACACCCGAGCCGAAATCGAGCGCCCGCCGACGCGGCTGGCGCCACCCGAGCGAGTCGACGTACTCCATCACACCGCGGATCTCGTCACGGCCATGCTGGAAGAAAGCTTCCGGGTCCCACTTGTTGCCGCGATAGTCGTGATTCGTGAGCACGGCGTACATCGCGTCGTCACGTCCGACTTTTTCGAAGACGCTCCGGACATTCTTCAGTCCCACGTGGCCCTCGCCGTTCCCAGGGTTTGCAGCGAAGGGAGAAGTTAGCAACTGCCAGGAAGTCAGGCAAGCTAGGACTCCTTGATGGGACTCCTTGATGGTGGCCGACCGACCGTAGCTGTGGATCAGGTCGATCAGGGCGAGGACGTCGTCCCTCTGTCCCGGCGTGGCGCCGAGCGCCACGGGCGGTCATCTTCCATCCGGCCAGGTCACCACGGCCCGGTCCCCCACCTCCGCACGCTCCCGCCTCGTGAATAAGTTCCGACTGTTCAATTCGTTCTCGCTCGTGGTACTCGCCGCCTCCGTCGCCTCCGCCCAGGGCGGGATGATCACCCAGACCGGGGCGTCGGCCCGCAGCGGGCGCGCGTCCGTCGTCACGACCGTCCCGGTGGTGGACGGCCGGCTCGACGATCTCGCCTGGCGCGACGCGACGCCCTTCACCGATTTCGTGCAGCGCGAACCGGTTGAGGGGGACCCTGTCTCCGAGCGCACCATCGTGCGCATCGTCACTGACGGCACCGCGCTCTACGTCGGCGCCTGGCTCTACGACCGCGAGCCGCACCTGATCGTGCCGAGCGAGAAGATCCGCGACGTCACGCTCACCAACAGCGATTACTTCGGCTTCATCCTCGACACCTACCACGACCGGCAGAACGGGTTCCTCTTCGGTACGACGCCGTCGGGGATTGAGCACGACGCGCAGGTCATCCGCGAGGGCGATGGCGGCGGTGTCTTCGTCACCGGGCAGAACCGCGCGCAGGCGGGCTCGATGGGCGGCGTGAACCTCAACTGGGACGCGAGCTGGACGGTCGCGACGTCGCAGGACTCGCTCGGGTGGTACGCCGAGTTCCGGATCCCGTTCTCGACCATCCGCTACGGCAGCGGCTCCACGCAGACGTGGGGCTTCAACATCATGCGCGGCATCCGCCGCCGCAACGAGGAGGCGCTCTGGTCCCGCGTCTCGCGCCAGTTCAGCATCAACCGACTCTCGCAGGCAGGGACGCTCGAGGAACTGCCGGTGCCCTCGCAGCGCATTGCCACGCTCACGCCCTACGCCCTCGGCACGACGTCGCGCGCCTATGCCACGCAGCAGGACTTCCGTTCCATCGGCGAGGTCGGTGTGGATGCGAAGTACGGGATCACGCCGAGCCTCACGCTCGACCTCACGTACAACACCGACTTCGCGCAGGTCGAGGTGGACGAGCAGCGCACGAACCTCACGCGGTTCCCCGTGTTTTTTCCCGAGAAGCGCCCCTTCTTTCTCGAGAACGCCGGGGTCTTCTCGTCGGGCACTCCGCAGGCGGTGGACCTCTTCTTCACGCGTCGCATCGGCATCGATTCGCTGGGCCAGCCGGTGCCGATCGTCGGCGGTGGCCGCCTCACCGGGCGCGTCGTCGGGCTCACGATCGGCGCGTTGCAGATGTTCACCGACGCTGCCAATGGCGCGCAGGGGAACGCGTACACCGTCGTGCGCGCGCTCCGCGAGACCTCGGCGCGTTCGCGCATCGGCGTCATCGCGGTGCAGCGCCAGCGGCTCGGTGACGCCGGCGACCACAACCGCGTGTACGCCGTGGATGGCCGCCTCGGCCTCGGGCAGAACTGGACCGGCGACTGGTGGGGCGGCAAGTCGGAGTCGCCGACCAGGGCGGGAGATGCGTACTCGTGGAGCGGTCGTCTCACCTACCAGACCCGCGACTGGAGTCACTCGGTGCGGCGGCTGCAGGTGGGCGATGCGTTCAACCCTGAGGTGGGCTTCATGAGCCGCCCCGCCGGGTACCGCTTCGAGGAACTGATGCTGATGCGCCTCGTGCGCCGTTCGACCTGGGCGCAGGTGCGGCAGTGGAACCCGCACGTGAGCGCCCGGCGCTACCTCGGCAGCAACGGATTCCTGCAGTCGTCGCACGTGCATGTCGATTTTACCGAGGTGGAGTTCAGCAGCGGCGGCCGGTTCGGCCCCGAGCTCAACCTCTACTCGGAAGGGCTCCAAGCGCCCTTCACGATCGCCGAGGGCGTGGTGATCCCGCCCGGGCAGTACCGCTGGGCGCAGTACGGGCTCGACTGGTCGTCCAACCCGAGCGCTCCCCTCTCGTTCCAGAGCCGCGTGGACGTCGGCGACTTCTACACCGGGCGCCGCGCCGGCGGCAATGTGACGTTCACGGCACGGCGGGGCGCGTCGTTCTCCACCTCCCTCCTGTTCGACTACCAGGACGTGCACCTGCCCGAGGGAGACTTCGTCCGGCAGTTGATGGGCGTGAAGCTCGCGTACTTCTTCACGCCCCGCGTCTTCCTCCAGTCGCTGACGCAGTACAACAATCAGGTCGAAGCATTCACCGCCAATGTGCGCTTCGGCTGGCTCAGCACCGCCAACACCGGGCTCTACATCGTGTTCAACGACGGCGAGTCGGCCGACAGCTTCACGCGGTGGCGGGAGCCGATCGCACGGTCGCTGACGGTGAAGTACTCCTACCAGATCGGGAGCGGTGGCTGAGGACGTGGCGGCGGTACGCCGGCGCTCGTTCCGCCACGCTGAGTCCGACCCGTGGGCGGGCGCATTCTCACTTCCGTTCCACCCTTTTCCGAGATCCCGACATGACACACCGGTTCCTGCTCCCTTCCCTCGCGGCGGCGGCGCTCCTCGGCCTCGCCTTCACGCCGCTCCGTGCGCAGCGCGCCGAACAGCCGCGACGCGAGCCGGCGATCGACTCACTGGCACTCGCCGGCGTCCCCTTCCGGATGGTCGGACCGTTCCGGGGCGGTCGCTCGACCGCGGTGGCGGGGATCGCGGGAGACCCGCACGTCTTCCTGATGGGCACCACTGGCGGCGGTGTCTGGCGCACCGATGACGCGGGCCAGACCTGGCGCAACATCTCGGACGGGTTCTTCGGCGGCTCCATCGGCGCGGTCGCCATCGCACCGAGTGATCCCAACGTGTTCTACGTGGGTGAGGGCTCGCTCGACATCCGCGGCAATACCTCACAGGGCCGCGGCGCGTGGCGCTCCACTGACGCCGGCCGCACATGGAAGTCGATCGGACTGCGGAACGCCGGACAGATCGGCCGCCTGCAGGTGCACCCGACCGACCCCGACCGCGTCTTCGCGGCCGTGCTCGGTCGCCCGTTCGGGAAGAACGCCGAACGCGGCATCTTCCGGAGCAAGGACGGCGGCACGACCTGGGAACGGGTGCTCTTCCTGAACGACAGCACCGGCGCCTCCGACATCGCGATGGATCCGCGGAACCCCCGCATCCTCTTCGCCGCCCTCTGGCGCGCAGAGCGGAAGCCCTGGACCCTCCTCTCCGGATCGCCGGAGGGCGGCATCTACCGCTCCGCCGACGGCGGGGACACCTGGCAGCGTCTCGCTGGCGGATTGCCCACCGGCACGGTCGGCAAGATCGGACTCACGATCTCCCCGGCGAACCCGGACCGCATCTGGGCGATCATCGAGGCCGAGCCCGCGGGCGGGGTCTATCGGAGCGACGATGGCGGCACCACCTGGACGCGCACGAACAGCGCGAACACGCTGCGCCAGCGCGCCTGGTACTACACGCACGTCCGCGCGGATCCTGACGAGGAGAATGTCGTCTACGTGCTCAACACCTCGCTCTATCGCTCGATCGACGCTGGCGTGACGTTCACGGAGATCCCCGTGCCGCACGGCGATGTGCACGACCTCTGGATCAACCCACGCGACAAGCGACTGATGGTCGTGGCGAACGACGGTGGCGCCCAGGTCTCGCTCAACCGCGGTCGCACCTGGTCCACGTACTGGAACCAGCCGACGGCCGAGTTCTACGACGTGATCACGGACCGTGCCTTCCCCTACCGCATCTACACGGCGCAGCAGGACAATACGACGATCAGCGTGCCCTCTTGGTCGTCGTCCAACTCGGTACACCCTTTCGCGGACTATCGGTACGCCTCTGGTTGCGAGACGGGACCGGTCGCGCTCAACCCCGAGGACCCCTCGGTGATCTGGGGCGGATGCTACGGCGGCGCGATCAACCGCTGGGACACGCGCACCGATGACCGGCGCAGCGTGATCGTCTATCCCCAGTTGCAGCTCGGCCAGGCGGCGAAAGACATGCGGCACCGCTTCCAGTGGGTCGCGCCGATCCTGGTCTCGCGTCACGACCCGCAGGTGGTGTATCACGCGTCGCAGTTCGTGCTCCGGACGCGTGACGGCGGGATGTCGTGGGAGACCATCTCCCCCGACCTGACGACGAACACACCGGCGCATCAGGAGGCGAGTGGTGGCCCGATCAACAACGACATCACCGGCGTGGAGATATTCAACACGGTGTTCGCGCTGGCCGAGGATCAACGAGACGCGCGCACACTCTGGGCGGGCACGGATGATGGGCGCGTGCACCTGACACGGAATGGCGGCACGAGCTGGACCGAGGTCACGCCGCCTGGGATGCCGCGCTACGGCACGGTCGAGGAGATCGCCCTCTCGGCGCATCAGCCCGGACGCGCGTTCGTCGCCGTCCAGGCGTACCGTCTCGACGATTTCCGTCCGTATCTCTTCCGGACCGACGACTACGGACGCACCTGGACGCGACTCACGGATGGCACGAACGGGATCCCTGCGGACCATCCGCTGCGCTCCTTTGCGGAGGACCCGCGGGTCCCGTCCCTGCTGTACGCCGGAACGGAGTACGGGCTCTTCGTCTCGTTCGACGCCGGTCGGCGGTGGGAGCGTTTCACGAAACGGATCCCGATCACGCCCATCGTCGACCTCGAGGCGCGCGATGACGATCTCGTGATGTCCACGCAGGGCCGCTCGCTCTGGATCCTCGAGGATCTCGCGACCCTCCGCGAGTTCTCGGCGACCGTGACGGCCGCGCCGGCGCACCTCTTCACACCACCGAATGCCGTGCGCGCACAGCGCGGCGCCGGGTTCAACGATCCGGCGAACGCGCCCGAGGAGCCCTTGAATGGCGCCGCCATCTCCTTCTGGCTGGGCCAGGAGACGACGGCGAGCGTCACACTGGAGATCCACGACGCGCAGCGGCGCGTGGTGCGTCGCTTCTCGTCGGACAGTGCGGCGGCGCGCACCGCGCGCACGAAGCGGCTCCCGACGGCGCGCGGGCTGCATCGGATCGCCTGGGACCTGACGTATCCCGGTCCGACACCCGTCGAAGGGGTCGTGCTCTGGGGATACAACGGCGGGGTCAAGGCGCCGCCGGGCGACTACGAAGCGGTGCTTGTCGCGAGCGGTGTCACGATGCGTCGCAGCTTCCGCGTTCTCCCGGACCCCCGCCTGCCGCAGGTGACCGCAGCGGACTACGCGGAGCAGTTCCGCGTCGCGAGCGCGGTGCGCGACTCGATGGAAGCCGTGAATCGCACGTTGCGCGAGCTGCGCGATGTGCGGACGCAGACCGAACAACTGCTCATCACGGCGCGCCGGACAAGCGTCGAGTCGGCGCTGCAGCGCGAGGCCGACACCGTCACGACCAAGGTCGCTCGACTGGAGGCACAGCTCACGCAGACGAACAGCAAGAGTGGCCAGGACCCGATCCGGTTTCCCGGAAGAATCGACAACCAGTGGGCCGAGCTCTACGGCTCCATCACCGGACCCAACGGGTACATCTCTGGCGGAGCGGAGGGACGCCCGACTCGGGGCGCGGGTGAGCGGCTCGCCGAGTTGAACGTGCAGTGGGAGCGCCTGAGCTTGCTCTGGCAGGAGATCCTCACGCGCGATGTGCCGGCGCTGAACGCCGCCGCGCGCGCCCTCTCGATCGGCGGGATCGTGATCCCGGCACCCGGAGCGCCGATCCCATGAACGGCCGCCGGAGCACCCCCCGCGCGCGCAGCCTGACCGTCGTGCGCGTCGCGCTCGCGCTGGTCGCGGGCACCGCGCTCATGGTGAGCGTGTGCGCGCCGTCCGCGCCCCAGCGCGCGGTCACCCTGGCATTGGTGGGCGGCACCCTCATCGATGGGCATGGGGGAGCGCCGCTTCGCAACAGTGTCATCCTCGTGGAGGGCGAACGGATCGTCGCGGTGGGCCAGGTCGGTTCGCTGGCGGTGCCCGCAGGAGCCACGGTGATCTCCACCGAAGGGATGCACCTGCTCCCGGGTCTCTGGGACATGCACGTGCACCTGATGCTCGTGGGGCATGGCAACTACGCATACTGGGACCGCACCTATCCCGGTGAGTTGGGCCGCACGATCATCCCCGCCGCCGCGAAGCAGAGCTTGATGGCGGGGGTTACCAGCGTCCGCGACCTCGGAGGTCCGCTCGAAGAACTGATGGAGGCGAAGCGCCGCATCGCGCGCGGCGAGTGGGAGGGCGCGACGATCTACACCTCGGGTCCGTTCCTCCAGAAGGCGCCCTACCCCGGCACCGAGAAGTTCCGGTGGGGCATCAATGGCGCGGCGGATGCGCGCGCCAAAGTGAAGCGCCTCGCCGACGCCGGCGTGGACGTCATCAAGTTGATCGACCAGGACCAGCTGACGATGGAAGAGCTGCGTGCGGTGGTGGACGAGGCACATGCGCGGCGTCTGCCCGTGGTCGCGCACGCGCATCGCCCCGAG
>JANOTV010000179.1:0-3388 GCA_031416495.1 Gemmatimonadota bacterium | reverse complement strand
CCGCAGAATCCACCGCCAGCTGGGCCCGGGCGATCTGCTCCTGCACCTGGGTCTCGCTCATCGTACCGAGATTCGCGTGCCAGAGCGTGTGGTTGCACAGCTCGTGTCCGTCGGCGACGAGCGCCCTCAGTTTCGGGAGGCGCCATGCAGTCCGCTGGCCCTGGATTCCCTTGTCTCCGAAGAAGGAGTGACCGGAGTCCGCGGCTGACAGCAGGCAGAAGACGCCGCGCCCCTTCCACTCGGGATGCTTCGTCGCGAAGGCGTTCCAGATGCCCACCGCCGAGGTGGGATCGATGCGAGTCGAATCCCCGTCCTGGAGGTATCGGAACTGGCCCGGGGACGCGTCGTCGAACGTGATCACCACCGGAGAGAGTCCCGGCGCGACATCGATCTCCCGGCGCACCAGCTGCCGCACGGTGATCGGCCGATAGCCCCGCGCGTGCAGGAGCTCGAGGTCGCGCGCGAAACGCCGCCAGTTGCGCGACCAGCGACTCTCGCGCTCGCCGATGAGGTGGTACTCGAGCACCGGGATCAGGCCCAGCTCGTTCGGCGCGCGCGCGGTTGACGACGCACTCGATTGCTCGCTCGCCGGAGCCGGCGGCAGGGGGGAACTGCCACCCGCGGCGAGCAGTCCGCCGATCGCCGCCCCGGCGGCCACCTCAAAATCCCCCACCCGTGGCCGGGTCAAACTCCTCCACCTGGTGAGGGCGGGACGAGGGTGCGGGAATGTTACCCGGTTGATGGGCGCTTCGCCATCCGTGATGCCGCTTCCCTCAGACGCCAGCTCTTGCCATCAAACTTGAGCAGGTGTCCGTGATGCAGGAGCCGGTCGAGTAACGGCGTGACGACGACGGTGTCGCCGAGCAGGCGCGTCCAGTCCTCCACTGGGCGATTGGACGTTACCATCGTGGACGCGCGTTCGTACCGGCTCATCAGCACGTCGGCGAGTTCGTCGCCGGCCGCGGTGGGGAGTTTGCGCAGGAAGAGATCGTCGATGAGCAAGAGATCGACGGCTTTGAGCTGACTGCGGAGCAGACGCAGTTTGCCGAGCTCGCGCGCTTCGGCGATGTCCTCGACGAGCTGATGCGCGTCGCGGACGAGGACCTTGTAGCCGCGCTCGACGGCGAGCAGAGCGAGCGCTTTCGCGACGTGACTTTTCCCCGTCCCAGGGGGCCCGATAAATAACGCGTCCTCTTTGGCGTCGAGGAATTTCAAGGTCGCCAGTTCCAGGATCTCGCGCTTGGGCAGGCGCGCGTTGTATATCCAGTCAAAGGTCGGCAGGTCTTTGCGTTCGGTGAGCCCCGAGAGGGCGAAGCGCCGCTCAAGGAGCCGTGAGCGCCGGCGATCCAGTTCGTCTTGCACCATCCACCCGACCGCTTCCACAAAGTCCATCTCGTGCGTGCTCACCTGCAGCGCGCGGGCCTGCAGCGTGGCACTCATCCCCGAGAGCCGGAGACCACGCAGCGCCTGCTCGAGTTCGCTGATGGACATCGTCATGAGGGGATGCCCTCGGTGGAGGGCACCGTCGCGCTGTGCTGCTCCCAGAAGTCCTGATACTCGGCGACCGCGCGGATACCCGGTCCCGCTTGCGTCAGCAGCGGGGCGACGGCCGGTGCCTCTGCCGCGCGGCGCGCGAGGGCGCCCTTCACGGCCGTGTAGGAGACGCACCCGGCCTCAAGCATCCGTGCGCACACCGCTTCGATGTCCGCGCGGGCATACGTCCGTACCAAGCTGGCGACGCCATAGAGGGCCCGGTTGCCGGGGCGCCCGAGGCGGCTGAAGAGCTCCCGGCCCAGCGCTGCGGTGTGCGGTCCGATCATGGCGACCCGGGCGAGGATGCGGGCCGTCTCGCGCGACGGATTGAAGAGGCGGTCCGTCTCGGCCATGACGAAGGCGCCCTTCCGCCCGGCTTTCTCGTGCCGCCGTAGCACCTGATGGTCGGCCGTCAAGATCTCGACGTCGCGCGCAAAGATGCGGACGATCACGGTGCTGTGCAGCGGCGCCGGCAGAGCCGCATAGTACGCGCCCTCGACCTGCACGAGCCCCGCATCGTCCACGGTGCGCGTGCCCTGGGTGAAGTAGCGAAAGCCGTCGAGCGGCAGCGGGCGCAAGTGCGGGTGTTCTTCGCGAAAGAGCTCCAGCACCTGGCGCTTCTTTCGTCCGTGGATGCGCGTCGCCGCCCAGTGATTCTCCCAGTGGGCGAGCCACATGTTCTGCGCCTCAATCGTCTCGAAGGTGCGTCCCTTCAGCGCCGTGCCCTGCGTGTGCTGAATCGCCGACTCGACGGTCCCTTTTCGATTCGGGTCCCGCACGCGGCAGGGATCGGCGACCACCCCATAGTGCGCGAGCAGCGCGGCGTACACCGGGTTCAGCGCGGGCTCGTACCAGTCGGGGCGGAGCACGCCCTGCTTCAAGTTGTCGAGCACCACGTACTGGCAGCATCCACCGAACGCACGAAACGCTTCTTCGTGGAGCTGCGCCCAGACCTGTTGATTGGTCTTCCACACCACTTTGCGAAAACTCTTGCCGGAGCTCTTGAGCGTCATCACGAAGAGCGCCGGACGTGTGTACTTGCCCGACGCCGTTCGCGTGGGCGCCCCCAGGCCATAGTCGACCTGCGCCTCCTCGCCCGGCCGGAACTCCAGCACGTCGAAGCGTTCGGGCGCGCGGGCCTTCAGCCGGCCGACGAAGCGCTTGACCGAGTTGTACTGATGGGCAAAGCCGTGGGCCTCGACGAGGTCCTGGTAGATGCTCACCGCGTTCCGCCCGAGGGCCACCTGCGCCTCGATCCATTCCCGGTGCGGCTCGCAGGCCGAGATCGTCCCCGCCACCGCCGGGGTCGGAGCCGGTGGCCGGGGAGGGGGATTTTGGGTGTCGTCCGCCCCAAAGCCGGTGGCCACCCCGGGGGAGTTTACCTCGGTCTGCCGGGCGTAGCGCCGGATCGTCTTCCGATCCACGCCCGTCCGGCGCTGGATTTCGCGGTGCGGCGTGCCGTTCCGGTGCAGCGTGTCGATGGTGATGCGTAGATAGGACTTCAAGACGTTCACTCCTCCTCCCTCACCGCGGTGAGAGAGCAAGCAAGTGGAACGTCCCGCCGTCGGGTGCCCCGAATTAGGCGCTCAGACGATCACGCGGGTGGGGGAGTTTGGGGTGGCCACAGGTGGGGGATTTTGGGTGGCCGCCGGGGGTGTCCGGGAGCGCGCATTCTTGCGGAATGCCGGTGATCTCACTCCAATACCCCGCAGCGTGAGTCACCTCATGCGGGATTTTCTGGCTCAGCATCATCGCTGTCGCTAACTCCACGTCCTCGATCAGGATCACGCCGGAGGTTCCGGTAGTTCGGTTCGGGAGAAAGACTGCTCCCATTCCAGCATCCCGTACTGCCTTT
>JANOTV010000178.1:0-8164 GCA_031416495.1 Gemmatimonadota bacterium | reverse complement strand
CCAGGTGGCCGCTCGCGGCGGTCATCTCCCGCTCGCCGCTGTCGTCGTCGCCATCACTGAAGAAGCGGTCATCGACAGAGAATCCGATGCGGTCCCAGCGGCCGCCGGCACTGAGCGTCACGAGAGGGTGCGGATCGAATTGCAACTGCGCGAACGGCCCCACGCTCGTCATCGTCTCGTGCTGGAAGAGCAGCAGCGTATCCTCGGGAGCGACCGGCCGACCGCCCGTCGTGCGCGCGTTGCGACGGATGTCGGACGCGCGCTGGAGGTCGATGCCGCCGGCGATGCGCGGACGCCAGGCTCCCGCGAAGGTGTGCGAGGCATCGGCGCGCGCGCCCGTCACCCGGCGGTCGATGGTCGAGAAGGTGCCGTTCGTGGGTCCGAACGGGGCGGGCGGCGACACCGCGAGCGCGTTGGTCACGAAACGGCGCTGCCCATACACCGAGGCGCTCCACTCCCCGGCGTCGAGCACGCGGCTCGCGCGCAGCGAGAGATAGCGCTGCGACAGTTCCTTGCTCGCGCCGCGGCGCACGTTGTTCCGTGCGGCGGTGTCGCGGTTCAGCGCATACTCCGCGCGCGTCAAGGCGCCGGGATTCAGCGATCGCGGCGTCTCGGCGGTGCCGGCGCGCAGTGCGAGCCTGATCTTCCTGCCGAGCGAGTGATCCACCGCCGCCATGAGCTGACGGAGATCGGCGTTGCTGTACTGCCGCGAACCGTCCACCGTCGTGCGCGACGCCGAGATCGCCCCGATGGTGTTGCCTTCGCCTCCACTCACGCGCGCCTGCGTTTTTGCCATGGCGAACGATCCGCCGGTCATGCGCAGCGAGGCGCCGAGCCGGTCGGGCGCGGTAAGGTCGGTGCTGAACGAGAGCACGCCGCCGGATCCGTTGCCATAGAGAGAGGACGCCGAGCCACGGAGCACCTCCACGCGGCCGATCGCGGCGAGGTCGATGTTGGTGAGCTGGCTCTGGCCGTCGGGGAGCGACTGCGGCACGCCGTCGAGCAGCACCTTCACGCCTCGCAGCCCGAAGTTCGCACGGCTGCCGGCGCCACGGATCGAGAGGCGCTGGTCGACCGCGTAGTTGTATCGGTTTGAGACGACGACGCCGGGGATGTTGTTGAGCGCTTCGTCGATACCGAGCGTCGCCTGGCCTCGCCGGAGCTCTACCGCGTTCTGGGCACCAACTGCCCACGCCAGACGGTCGGTCGCGGTCTCGGTGCGTGCGACTTCCACCTTCACCGGGGCGAGGCGCTGTGCCCGCACAGAGTCGCGAGCGAGCGAATCGCGCGCCAACGAGTCCCGCGGCGGAGGAGCCTGACCGAACGCCGGCGCTGAGAGTCCGCCGAGCAGGAGACCAGCGGCAGCGAGGGCTGTCAGTTTAGAGACAGCGGAGTGAAACGCGTCGGCGGCTATTCGGATCTCCCGCTCGGTGCCGAGGACCCCGGGCGCAGTCGGCGCATGAGTCGCCACCACGCAGAGCCCGACCGGCGCTCTTCCCTGATCACCGACTTCGCCACGCCGCGCCACGCCGCGCGCATCGCGACGGCGTCAACGGGTCGGTCGAGCGGATCGGCAGAGAGGGCCGCACGGAGCCAATCCGCGAGCGATTCGTCGAACGGAGAGAGATCCACGCGTCCGGCCAGCTGGGCCGCGAGGATCGCGCGACCATCCTCGCCGGCGAACGGCGGCTGGCCCGTCAAGGCATAGACGACGATGGCAGCGATCGCAAAGAGGTCGGTGCGGACACCCTGCTCCTCACCGAGCAACTGCTCGGGCGCGGCGAACGCCGGCGTACCCGACGCGCCCGCAGCACGTGAACCCATCGCATGCGCGATGCCGAAGTCGGCGATGCGCCAGCGACGATAGCGGTCGATCAGGATGTTCTCGGGCTTGAGGTCGCGATGGATGATGCCGTTCGCGTGGGCGACCGCGAGGCCGTCGAGCACCGCATCGACCTGCGGTGCGATCTCGCTGAATGGACGCGGCCCTTCGCGCTTCACGAGGTCGGCGACCGAGCCTTCCTCCTCGAGCTCCATGATGTACCAGTTCACGTCGCCCTTCGAATCCCATGCGAAGATTGGCACGATGGCGGGATGCTGCAGCTGGGCGGCGAGCTGCGCCTCGCGCCTAAAGCGCGCTACGGCCGCGGCGTTCCGCGCGACGGTCGGGTGGAGCATCTTGAGCGCGACTTCCCGCTCGAGCGAGAGATCGCGCACACGCCACACCGATCCATACGAACCGCTCCCCAGGGGCGACAGCACTTCATAGTCGTCGCCCGTCGCCCAGCGCAGGCGGTCCTCTTCGGAGATCGCGACGTGCTCACCGCTCGCCTGCTCCGTGCCCGGGAACGCGAGCGACGCCGTGCCGGAGATGCGCTCGATGCGGCGCAGCATGCCGGCGATCGACGAGAAACGGTCGCGCGGATCGCGGGACAGCATCTGGTCCACGAGTTCAGCCACGGTCGCGGGACAATCGGGCCGCGCAAGGCGGATCGGCGGCAATGTCCCACCGCTCGGCACTTCGCCCGTGAGGATCGCGAACGCGATCGCACCGAGCTGCCACTGGTCGGACTCCTGCGTGGGCAACCACTGGTCGTCGCTCCACTCGGGCGCCTGCGGGAACCAGCGCTTGTCGGGCCTGATGGTCGACGGGATCTCGTCCCGACGCACCGCCCACTGCCAGCCGAGCAGCCAGGGCCGACCGGTCGGCGTGAAGTACGAAGTCTCGGGGGAGAGCGCGCCATGCACGCTCGCCGAATCGTGCAGGTAGGCGAGTGACGAGCCCAGCGCGCGCACCATGCGCAGCACGAACGGCACGGTCTCGGGCCCGCTGCGACGCAACCGCTCGCCGATGGTCTCGCCGGTGATCCAGCGGCGTAGGTAGCCCGGCCCACGGCGGCTACCGATATGCTGCTTCCAGAAGTGGTACGTGGTCGGGATGCTCGGGTGGTTCCGGTGCGCGAGGTTGCGCGCCTCGCGGAACAGCCAGGCATGATGCGATGGGTCCGGCGCCGTCACGAGGGCGAGCGAGCGGCCAAGCGCGTCGATGACCTCCTGGGCATGACGGTGCGGCGTGTAGACGCCGCTGTTCCCCCAACGCCAGTCCGGGGGAAGTAGCCAGCCCTCGAGGTGGGGAGGGATCCCGCTGGAAGTCCGGTTATGACCGGCGATATCTACGGTATGCATCTACAGCGGAAGATACTCAGTCGCCCGGCGGGGGAGCCAGTCGAACCACGAGTTTCGTGCCGTGCGGCATGCCGGTCGAACTCTCGGCACGGATCGAGCCGCCCCAGCGCTCGATCAGCCGCCGGCTGATCGCCAAACCCAGCCCGCTGCCGCTCGTGCGGGTGGAGAAATGCGGTTCGAAGACGCGGCTCAGCAGGTGGTCGGGAATGCCGTCGCCGTCATCCTCGACCTCGAACTCCGCGCCGCCGTCCGGCAGCGCGCGCACGATGACCGAGACGCGGTGCGCGTGCGCGAGCCGCGCGTTCTCGAGCAGGTTGAGGAGCACGTCGCGCAGTGCGCGTTCCCGCGCGGCCGCCGGCAGCTCCCCGCTGGGGATCTGCGCGTCCCACAGAATGCCCTCGGCACCCATGCGCTCGAGTTCGAGCACGTCACGCGCGATCGCGGCGACGTCGACGCTCTCCGCCGGCTCGTCTGCCATGGGCGCCGTGCCGTAGCGGCTGAACGCGCGGGCGATCTCGTCAAGACGGTCGATCTCCGCGAGCACGCGCGCGGTGTTCTCCTCGAGCACCTGGTCGAAGTCCACGCGACCGTCGCGGCGCGCGCGACGGAGGTGCTGCATGCCAAGCCGCATCGGCGTGAGCGGATTCTTGATCTCGTGCGCGACCTGGCGCGCCATCTCGCCCCACGCGATCACGCGCTCCGCGCGGGCGACGTCGGTGACGTCGTCGAGCGTGACGACGATGCGCCGCGAGCCCCGCTCGAGGCGCGCCACGCGCACCTGCAGGCGGCGCCCGTCCATCTCCGTCTCGCACTGCGCCTCATCGAGGTCGCCCTGCCGGAAGGTGACCATGAAATCGCGAAGCGGGTCGTGCGCGCCGGCAAGCAGCGTCGTGCCCGGCTGCAGCGAGCGCCCGAGGATGCCCTCGGCGCGAGGATTCGAGAACGTGACGTAGCCCTCCTCGTCTGCCGCGACCACGCCGCTCGCGACGTTGCGCAGCGTCGCCGCCAGCCGGCGTTCGGCGGCTTCGAGCGCGGTGCGACTCTCTGCGAGTTCGCTCGTCATGCGGCGGAACGCGCTGAACACCGGCACGAACTCCACGGGCGGGTCTTCCGTGAGCGATGAGGGCTCGGCACCGCGTGCGATGGCGAGCGCGCTCGCTCGCAGTTCGCTGATGGGGCGAGAGAGTTCACGCGAGGCGGCGCCGCTCGCCCAGAGCGCGCCGATCGCACCGAGCGCCAGCGCGAAGAGAAGCAAGAAGACGAGGTCGTTCCTGCGCCGGTCGAGGAGCCGCTCGTCCAATCGCGCCGGCCCGGCGAGCACGTACGAGACGCCCGTCGCGTCCATCGCCGCCCGATAGCCGAGGCGAACGGGCGACGGACCGACCTCCACCGATTCGCCGGTGGTCACCTCGTCCCCCTCCTCGAGCGTGCGCACCACCGCGGGCGAGAGGAGCCGACCCAACGGCGCGAGTGCATCGAGCAGCGGGTCGCTCGTGCCGACGAGCAGTCCATCGGCAAAGAGGAAGAGCGGGGTCTCGAAGCGCGCAGCCACCTCGGCGAGTTGCACCGAGTCCGTCGACGCGGCGACACCGCGCAGCGTCTCGCGCACGAGCAGGTCGCGGGACTGCAGGTCGTCCGCCTGCAGCCGCTGGAAGCTCCAGAGTCCGAACAGCATCGACGGCACGAGGAAACTGGCGAACAGCGCGACGCTCAGCCGCACGCGATAGCTCTTGAGCAGGTCGCCGCGCCGTGCGCGCCACCAGCGCGCGAGCGCGCCGTCGGCGAGCACGATCAGCAGCCAGACCGCGCCGAGCATCGCGAGGTCGAGCAGCACCAACAGGGCTCCGCGTGTGACGAGCGCATCGAACGGACGGAGGTCGACGGACGCGTGCACGCGGCGCGCCGCGCCGCCAGTGCCACGCACGAGCCAGTCGCCGTGCAGCTCGGATCCCTCGCGCTGCCACACGCCCGATGTCGGTGGCGAGGTCACCTCGACATCCCCGATGTGGAGCGTGTACGGCGGCTCAGGCGCAGGCGGCGGTGAGAAGCCGAGGAAGGCGCCGAAGGGATCGCGTGGCACGAGTTGCGTGCGCGGCGCCACGACAACGGTCGTCGCGCTGCCATCGGCGTGCGGGACGGCGAGCACGAGGTGCACACCGGGTTCGCCCGGCACATCGCGCAGGAACGGCTGGCGGGTGCGCTGGGCCTCGAGTGCGTACATGTTGACGCCGTACGTCGCCCCCGGTCCGCGGCCGATGCGAAGCTCGGCCATCAGCGATCCGTCAGGAGCCCAGGTGTTGATCTCCACCGGATAGTCGGCGCCGGACAAGTCGCTCGATCCGAAGCGCGCGAGCGTCTCCACCCTGCTCCGTGCCGCGGCCGCCGGGTCGAGCTGTTCGGCGTAGCGCTGCAGCAAGGTGGTCGCTCCGGGATCCACCGACTCGAGCCCGAGCACGTCGCGCGTGGCGAGCTCCACTCGGTCGCGGACCGTGGCGAACCAGACGAGCGTGACCGCACCGCACGCCGCCACGAAAGCGACCGATACGACCATCGCCCGTATCCGTCGCGTGAGTGCCAGCGCACCGATCGCGATCACCCAGAGCGCGGGGTGCAGCGCAGGGAACCGGCCGGGCGCCTCGAGCACGAGCGGCGCGCTGAGCGCCGCCACCGCCGCGACCGTCGGCGCGATCCATGCCGGCAGTCCGCGCTTGGCACCGAGCACCGCCTGCCCCGCCGTGACGCCGAGCAAGAGCACGGTGACCGCCGCGAGGAACAGCGTCACCTCCCATGCGAGCCAGAGCCCGACGGGGATTCCCGGTCCCGGCACCTGGATGCCGCGCGCCAGTTCCCGCAGGAAGAAGGGTCCCAGCCCGGCGACGAGGATGACTCCTCCGAGTGCCTGCACCCGGGTGACCGGACGCACATGCGCGCGCAACGTCGAGAGCAGCGCGAGCAGCACCAATCCACTGGTAAAGGCGAGGGCGGCCGCATTCGCCGTGAACCGCCAGCCGGCCGCGACGAAGAAGAACGTCGGGTCGAACACGGGCGAGATGTTCGAGAAGGCGCTCAACGGGACCATCGCCAGCGCGGCGAATGCCACGCCGAGCACCGCGAAGCGCGGAGTCAGCCCCGTGTCGCGTCGCCAGGCGATCGCGATCAGCAGGAGCACCAGCACGGCGAGCAGGATCCCGGCGCGCGGCAGGGCGCTCTCAAGCAGCTCGAGCTGGAGCACACCGACTGGGGAGACCATCGCGCGGGCGGCGAGCACACCTTCGCCGTTCATGCGCAGGATCACCGCGTCGGGCACGCCCGCCGCTTCCGCCGGGGTGCCGTAGAGAAAGTCATCGATGCCGTGTGCGTCAGCGACTCGCGCATCGAGCGGGCGGCTCAGGCGGTCGGCCGGCGGCACCGCGTGCACGAGCGCCGTGGCCACGGCCATGCGGTCACCGCGCGTGGCGATGGAGTACGCGACAACATAGAACGGCGTCGCCACGATGCCGGCCGGCCCCTGCAGCGAATCGATCGGCACCACGAGCCGACCAGCCCACGCGAAGGCGCGCCCGTCACGCGCGACGACCACGGCATGGTGCTCGTTCGCCGGCACGAGCAACGCGAGAGCGGCGAATGCCGCGTTGCGATCGCCCGCGACGTCGAGGGCGGCCGCGGCCGTGCGCTCGAGCGTGGACGACATGGTCTCGAATGCGCGCGCAAGTGCCTCCCCACCCTCGCGCGCGAGTTCGGTCCTCGCGTCCGCCGTGTGGTTCGAGAGACGCGACTCCGCGCGGTGGTAGGCCGCCGCCACCGCGATGAAGAGCGCACCGGCCGTCGTGAAGAAGACCCGCCTCCATCGCGCTCCCGAGGAGGGCCGCCATGCGAGCGCCGCGAGGCCTAGCCATACGGCCATCGCGACGGAGACGACGATCGTCGATGGGGACTGCATCCACCAGGCGACGAGCAGGACGAGCGTCGCGGCGAGGACCGCCCAGGCGTCTCCGCCGAACCGTACTGCGGCGCTGGAAAGACGCGCGACCGGGACAGAGTATGGCGTCACATCGGGATTATACGTTGTGGACGCCCGATCTCGCATGGTCGAACCGCTAGATTGCCATGATGCGTTTCCTTGGATCCACCATCCTGTTCCCGCTCCTGTTCCCGCTCGTGTTCGCACTGCCGAGCATGGCGGGCGCGCAGGTGCACCTGGTGGACGAAGGTACCTTCACGCTGTTCGAGAACGGCGAGCGGGTGGGACGCGAGGATTTCAGCATCCGCGCCGCCCCGGGGCCGGGTGGCAGCGCCTTCGTGGCGCAGGGGAACGTGCTCATCGGCAACAGACGGCTCTCCGTGGCGCTGACCGCCGATTCTGCCGGATTCCCGCTGCGCTACTCACTCGAGGAGACCAGGGACGGACAACCCGTGGAGAGGATCGCGGGCGAGGCGAGCCGCGGTGTCTGGCGCGGCCGCGCGGTACGGCCTGCGGACGAGTCGGTGCGGGAGTTCCGCCTCCCGGCGAATACGATGGCGCTCGAGGACGGTGTCGTGCACCAGCTCTGGTTCGTGCTCCAGCAGGTGAGCGGGCCGCCACCGACGCTGCTCGTGCCCCGCGCGCTCACCCTCCGCCAGGTGGTGGTGCAGGACGCCGGACCCGACCGTGTGACGATCGGCCTGCGCGAGGTCGTCGCGAGACGCTGGGTGATCCGCGCGGCGGGCGACTCGCTGCCGCTGCGTGAAGCCTGGACCGATCTCAACGGTCTGCTCCTGCGGATGCGTATCCCTTCCGAGGGTCTCGAGGCGTTGCGTGACGAGCCGCCCACCGAAGTCCGGAGCGCCGGAGCGCAGCCGCGAGACTGAGGATGCAAGAGGGTGTGCCTTCTGAAACTCCAGTCGGTTCGAGTGCGTACGTGACGCCGGAACCTTTCCCACAGGACATTGAGTGATGCGATTGCTGCCTGGTGCTCTTCTTCTACTTTGCGCGATGCTC
>JANOTV010000177.1:0-4969 GCA_031416495.1 Gemmatimonadota bacterium | reverse complement strand
CGGCGCCAGCGGCCCCCCCCCCCGCCGTTTATCTTCCGGTCATGCTCGCGCTACTTGACCCACAGCTGCACCCTGTCGTCGGGCACCGGGGGAACCGCGCCCATGCGCCCGAGAACACACTCGTCTCGTTCCGCGAGGCGATGGCGCTCGGCGTCGATGCGCTCGAGTTCGACCTGCATCTCTCGCGTGATGGCGTGCCGGTCGTCATGCACGACCCGACGCTCGAGCGGACGACGAGCGGGCGCGGACCGGTGGCGGCGCTCACGGTCGCCGAACTCAGGCAGGTGGACGCCGGCGCCCGGTTCTCCGCGGACGGCGGACGTTCGTTCCCGTTCAAGGGCAGGGGCGTGACCATCCCCACCCTCGGGGAGGTGCTCGAGGCCACGGGCACGCTGCCGCTCATCATCGAGATGAAGTGCATCGAGGTGGCCAGGCCCGCGCTCGCGGTGATCGAGCGCGCCGGGGCACTCGGACGCGTGCTGATCGGTTCGTTCCTTGATGCATCGCTCGTGCCGTTCCAGGAGGCTGGCGTGCCCGTGAGCGCCGCACCCTGTGCGCTCACGCATCTGTACCTTCCGGCGCTTCTCGGCGCACGCCCACGCTCACTTCCCTTCCAGTCCATGTGCCTGCCCCGCTTCCACCACGGCATCCCGGTGCCGGTGCGGCAATACTCGCGCCTCATGCGTTCGCTGGGCCGCACCGTCCACGTGTGGACGGTGAACGACCCGCGGCGCGCGCTCAGCCTCTGGGCGAACGGCGTGAACGGAATCATCTCGGATGACCCAGGCACGATCATCGAAGCACGCAGGAGACTTTCGTGAGAGGGATCCGAGGCGGACCGGGCAGCGGCATGCGGAACCCCCAGCGTGGCGGCAGTCGCGGTGGGGCCACGGCCGACGCGCCGGCCAAGAAGAAGACCAACTACAAGGCGGCGTGGGGAGAGACGCGCAAGCTCATGTGGCAGCACCGTAAG
This sequence comes from Gemmatimonadota bacterium, assembly GCA_031416495.1. Classification (GTDB taxonomy): domain Bacteria; phylum Gemmatimonadota; class Gemmatimonadetes; order Gemmatimonadales; family Gemmatimonadaceae; genus Pseudogemmatithrix. The sequence goes on along the minus strand of JANOTV010000177.1, from coordinate 3,996 downwards.
GCGCTCGCGATCGGCCTTGCCCTGATGATGGTGAACCGCCTGTCGGGCCTCGTGTTGCCGGGCAGCGCGAAGTGGATCATCGACGAGGTGCTGTCGGGCAAGCGCCCCGACCTGCTCATGCCGATCGCGGTCGTCGCGGGCGTGGCCACGGTGCTGCAGGCCGCGAGCTCATTCGCGCTCTCGCAGGTGATCTCCGTGGCGGCGCAGCGCGCCATCACCGATCTCAGGCGCCGCGTGCAGGCGCGCATCCTGCGCCTCCCCGTGTCGTTCTTCGACGCGACGCAGAGCGGCGTGCTGATCACGCGCGTGATGAGCGATGCCGAAGGCATCCGGAACATCATCGGCACCGGGATCATCCAGCTCGTGGGCGGCATGGTCACCGCATCGCTCGCGCTCGCGTATCTCTTCTGGCTCAACTGGTTCCTCACCACGATCACGCTGGTGTTCCTCGCCGCCTTCGGCGTGGTGATGGCGGTCGCCTTCGTGCGCCTGCGACCGATCTTCCGCGAACGTTCGAAGATCCAGGCCGAAGTGTCGGGCCGACTCGGGCAGGCGATGGGCGGCGCGCGCGTGGTGAAGGTCTACACGGCCGAGAAGCGCGAGGAGATCGTCTTCACGCGTGGCGCGCACCGGCTGTTCAGGAACATCGCGTCGACGATCACCGGCACGAGCGCGATCGCGGCGGTCTCGACGGTGATCATCGGCGCCGTCGGCGTGCTCATCCTCGTGGTCGGCGGCCGCGCGGTCGTCGCGGGCACGATGACGCTCGGCGACCTCGTGTCGTACATCTTCTTCGTGGCCCTGCTGTCGTTCCCCGTGGTGCAGATGGCGGCGATCGGCACGCAGATCACGGAGGCCTTTGCGGGCCTCGACCGCATCCGCGAGATCTTCGAGACGCCGACCGAAGATGAGGACGATGCGCGTCGCGACGTGCTGCGTCGCGTGAACGGCGACGTGGTGTTCGACGACGTGTGGTTCGAGTATCGCGAGGACGTGCCGGTGCTCAAGGGCATCTCGTTCACGGCGCCCGCGGGCAGCACGACGGCGCTCGTGGGTTCGAGCGGCTCGGGCAAGAGCACGCTCATCTCGCTCATCCTCGCCTTCAACCGGCCGCTCAAGGGCAACATCACGATCGGCGGGCAGGACCTCACGACGCTGCGCCTGCGCGATTACCGCTCGACACTGGGCGTGGTGCTGCAGGACAACTTCCTCTTCGACGGCACCGTCGCCGAGAACATCGCATTCTCGAAGCCGGGTTCGACGGCCGAGGATGTGCGCGAGGCCGCACGCATCGCGAACTGCGACGAGTTCATCGCCGGATTCCCCGACGGCTACGAGACGATCGTGGGCGAGCGTGGCGTGAAGCTCTCGGGCGGCCAGCGCCAGCGCGTTGCGATCGCGCGCGCGATCCTCGCGAACCCGCAGATCCTGATCCTCGACGAGGCGACATCGAGCCTCGACAGCCAGAGCGAGCGCCAGATTCGCGAGGCGCTGCACAGCCTTCGTGCGGGACGCACTACCTTCGTGATCGCACACCGACTCTCGACCATCCGCAGCGCGGACCAGATCCTCGTGCTCGAACAGGGCCGCATCGTCGAGCGGGGCTCACATCGCGAGCTGATGGCGCTCGGCGGGCGTTATCGGGAACTGCACGATACGCAGTATGAGATCGAGAAGGATCTGTTCATTAACCCCGGTGAGGAGTTCGTGGCGGGGGAGAAAGCGGTGCTCTAGAGTGAGGGTGGAAGGGTGAAGGTGGAAGGTGGAAGGAACGGCAGTTACCTCCCACCTCCCACCTTCACCCTTCTTTAAAGCCGCCGTCCGCTGGTCTTCGATCCGTCCCCGGGCATCGACCACTCGCCTTCGAAGATGTCGCCGTCGAACGTGATGTTAATCGTCGCCATGTCGCCGGTCGGGACGGGGATTGTGATCACCATCTTGTTGCCGGTGAGATCGGCCTTCGTGATGGTCATCGGCGGGAACATGTCGCTCGTGAAGCTGCCGCCCCAGGTGCCGTCGCTGTTCTTCACGAGATCCATCGTCAGGCTCATCTGCTGACCCTGTGCGACGAGGGCGACGAGCCACTTGCCGGCCGGGTTGAACGTCGGCGCCGCGACGGGCGCGGGGACCTGCGTCAGCACGGGCGTGCCGCTCACGGTGGTGCTCGTGGACGTCTTCGTGGCGCAGGCGGTGGTGAACATCGCTGCAGCGGCCAGGACTGCATAGGTGCGGATACGCATTCGTGCGACTCCTCGATTGGTGTGTGCTTCCGTGACGCGCGTACGATACCCCCACGGTTGTCCGTCCGCTACCGTGCGATCCGCTCCCTGACGGCTAGCCCGCCGCCACCGTGCGGGTCGACGCCCAGTCGCTTAGCTCATCGAGCAGCTTGAGTTCGGCCTCCGTATCTTTTATCCAATGGCTCCAGGAGAATCCGGCAGCAGTCGCGTCGCGCGCGACGACAACGAGGGAAACAGTATCCGCTGGCGGATGCTCGCGCTCGTCGCGACAGCCGAGTTGCTCGGGATGAGCCTCTGGTTCGCGGGGAGCGCGGTCGCGCCGCAGCTGCAGGTGCACTGGGCGCTCAGCGGTTCGGAGATCGGCGGGCTGGCCACGGCGGTGCAGCTCGGCTTCGTGCTCGGCACCGCGATCGCGGCCGTGCTCAACCTCGCGGACATCGTGCCCGCGCGCCGCCTCTTCGCGGTATCGGCGATACTCGGCGCGGTGGCGAATGCCGCCCTGCTCGTGGCGCCGGACTACCCGTGGGCGCTCGTGAGCCGCGCCGCCGCGGGATTCTTCCTTGCGGGCGTGTATCCGCCGGCGATGAAGATGGCGGCGACCTGGTTCCTCGAGCGACGCGGGCTCGCGGTGGGCACGGTGGTCGGCGCGCTCACCGTCGGAAAGGCATCGCCATATCTCTGGCATGCGCTGCCCAATGTGTCGATCGCGACGATCGTGCTCGCGGCGTCACTTGCGGCGCTGCTCGCGGCGCTGCTGATCGGCGGATGGTGGAAGGATGGTCCGCACGCCTTCCCGGCCCGACCGTTCTCCTGGGGCCTCGTGGGTGATGTGGTGCGGCTTCCGCGCTGGCGCCTCGCGACGGGCGGATACCTCGGGCACATGGCGGAGCTCTACAGCTACTGGACTTGGATCCCCGCGTTCATCGCAGCGAGCGCCGTCGCGTCGGGCGGCGCTGCCGCGGCGAACGAGCCGTGGGTGGCCGTGCTCTCGTTCGCCACCATCGCCGTCGGTGGGTTCGGCTGCGTCTGGGGCGGACTCGTGGGTGATCGCGTCGGACGCGCGAAGCTCGCGATGGGTGCGATGGCGGTGAGCGGGAGCTGCGCGCTGCTCATCGGGTTCTTCTTCGGCCGCTCTCCGCTGCTGCTCGCGCCACTCGCACTTATCTGGGGGTTCTTCGTGATCGCCGACTCCGCACAGTTCTCGGTGCTCGTCACCGAGTCGGTGCCCGCGCATGCAGTGGGCACGGCGCTCACCCTCCAGGTGTGCATCGGCTTCCTGCTCACCACGCTCACTATCCAGCTCGTGCCGCCCGTGGTCGCGGCCATCGGATGGGATGTCGCCTTCGCGATGCTCGCGATCGGACCGGTGCTCGGCATCCTCGCGTTGCGTCGCTTCACGAGGCTCTTCGCATGAGGCGGAGCGTCGCCGAGGTGCTTCGCGCGTTCGAAGATGGGCGTGATCGCGCGGAGTTCTATCGCGGGTGGAGAGCGGGCGTCTCGGCCGGGCTCACGCATCCGCAAATCCTCGCGACGGTCGGCGAGTCGAAGGGCACGACCGCGGCGATCCGCTCGCATCTGCTGGCCGGCACGACGAAGGGGCTCGGCATCGCAGCGCTTGTCAAACAGCGGTCCGCGCTCTTCGAGCCGTTCGAGTCCGCGATGCTGACGCTCGGCGACGATAGCGGGCAGCTCGACTCCGTGCTCCTCGCGCTCGCAGATTTCTTCATGACCCTCGGGGCGGCCGAGGCGCTGATCG
>JANOTV010000176.1:0-5860 GCA_031416495.1 Gemmatimonadota bacterium | reverse complement strand
TCGCCTTTTTCGGCGCATCTGCCATCCGGCCGATCGTGAGGCGCTGCCATCCTTCCGCCCCTCGGCGCGGGTCGTGCGTGAAGGTCGCGCAGCCCTCGGGGACCATCGCCACGATCGCCGGCCCGTCAAACGCGGCCACGAGGTCCAGCCCCGCACCGTCTACGGACTGCATCACGAACGTCCCGGGCGTGATGCAGCGGGCGAGCGGTGCAGGCGCGCAGCCTCCGGTCACGACGAGAATGATCTTCGCCCGCCCGTCGGCGAAGTCCGTGAGGGCGCCAGCGTGAAGATCTGCGCCATCGAGCTGGACGACGAGAGGCGGCGCGAAGCGCCGCTCCGCGCGGTTCCACGCATGGAACTCGAGGGCGTCGAGGAGGCGATCGTGCTGCTCGGGGATATAGCGCCCCGCACGGACGAGTTCGGCGAGCACTATCGCGCCGAAGGCGCGGCCCGCTTCGGCGAGCGCCGTATCGATGGTCGCGCCGAGTTTTCTTCCGCTCGTCACCTCCGCGAAGAAGAGGTCGTCTCCTCGTCCGACGACGGTCTTCAACGCCTGTGCCGCGCGTTCGAGCGCGGCGAGCGACGACGCATCGCCGCGCCCTGCCGGCGGGAAGAGCGCCGCGAAGCGGGCGGCGTCGATGCGTCCCTCCGCGAAGACGCCGAGTCCGACCGCCGCGCGGGCGGCCCGCACCTCGTGGCTCGCGTGGTGCGCATCGAAGAAGCCGACGGCCTGCGTGAGCGCCCCTTCCACGGCGGCACGGAACTCGGCCGTCGGCTGGGCGAGCGCGGCCAGCGCCTGAGCGATCCGGGGGTCAGACGGCATAGCGCGAGAACTCCTCGTCGAGCAGGGCGGCGCGCTCGGAAGGGGTGCGGGGCGTGACCCGCCGCGTCTCTTCGTAGCGCGGCCGGGATGGATCGCGGAAGAACACGCCGAGGTGGATCTTGTCCGGGCTCTCGGCGAATCGGCGGGCGGCCTCGAGGTCGCCCGGATCGTGGTGGATCTTCGTCTTGTAGACCTTCTCGAGTTCGGGCGTCACCACGCCGTCGTCGTGTACGAGGAGTGCAATGCGCGTGGGATCCTGCACGGCTGCCTGGAACATGTCCGGCGTGTAGACTGGGCAGCGCTGGAGGATCCGCACGAAGCTCGTCCCCTTGTGCCGGTACGCCGCGCGGAGCGTCGCGTAGAGGTGTGCGGGCGCCCACTCGACCGTCTGCGCGACGAACGACGCGTTCGTCACGCCCAGCGAGACCGAGAGCGGGTTCAGCGCGGGGAGGTAGGTGCCGCGCGGCTGGGTGTTGCTCGGCACGCCTTGCGGGGTCGTCGGCGAGGTCTGGTTCTTGGTGAGCCCGTAGATGCCGTTGTCGAGCAGGAGGACGGTGAGGTCGAGGTTGTAGCGGAGGGAGTGCACCCAGTGGGAGGCCCCGATGGAGGTGCAGTCGCCGTCGCCCATCACGGTGAAGACGTTCAGCTCCGGGCGGTGGAGCTTGATCCCCGTGGAGACCGGGAGCGCGCGGCCGTGGATGCCGTGGAAACCGTACGTCTTGAGATAGTGCGGAAACCGACTCGAGCACCCGATCCCGGAGACGAACACCGTCTGCTCCGGAACGAGCTGTTCGGCCGCGAGCAGGCGCTGCACCGCCGTGAGCACGGAGTGATCGCCGCACCCGGGACACCAGCGTGCGCGTGCGCCCTCATAGGTGCTCATGTCGTATTCGGTGTCCTCGTCCTGCCGCTGGAGGACGTGGAGCAGATGGCACGAGACGCTCATGCGGCACCTCCGGTGTGCAAGCGACTGCGGATGGCCTCGGCGATGGCGCCGGGCCGAAGGGGTTCGCCCGGGACGCGCGTCCAGCTGTCGATGTCCACGAGCGTCGTGGCGCGCAGTATCCACGCCAACTGCCCGCGGCGCCGGTTCTCGTCGTTGATGTACGGCGCATCGCTCTCGTCGCTGTAGTTGATCTCGACCGCGACGACTTTCCGGAACCGCTGCAGGATCGCTTTGATCCCCGGCTCAAGCGGCGAGAGGAAGCGCAGGTGCAGCGACGACACCTTGTGGCCGTCGGCCCGCACGCGATCCACGGCCTCCTCGATCGCTCCCTTCGTGCTGCCCCAGCCGACCACGAGCAGCTCTCCCGCCTCGTCGCCGTAGAGTGGCGGCGGCAAGAGGAGGCTCTGCAGCACCGCGAGCTTGCGGCTCCGCATCGCCGAACTGTGCTGGTGGATGCCAGAGCCGTACGCAATCTTGCTCCCCTCATCGTGGGAGAGCCCGGTGAGCGTGAACATCCCGCCCGGCTGGCCCGGCACGATCCGGCGCGAGAGGCCAGTGTCCGCATCCCAGGCGTACGGTTTCGCCCCGTCTCCGACGGGGGCGAGGTCGATCGGCGCGGCCTGCCACTGCGTGTCGAGCGTCGGTCGCGGGAAGGGCGTCACGCCCGTCGCAAGGTTTGCGTCGGAGAGCACGATCACGACGGTCCGGAAGGTCTCGGCGATCCGCCTCGCGGTGACCATCACATGGAAACACTCCTCGATCGTGGCCGGCGCGATGATCACGTGCGGGGAATCACCGGGCTGCCCAAAGAGCGCGGCAAGGAGGTCCGACTGCTCGACCTTGGTCGGGAGTCCGGTACTCGGCCCACCCCGCTGCACATCGACCACCACGAGCGGCGTCTCCGTCATGATCGCGAGACCGAGGAACTCCGTCTTGAGCGCGAGCCCGGGCCCGGAGGTGATCGTGAACGCGACCTTGCCCGCGTACGAGGCGCCGATCGCGACCCCCGCGGCCGCGATCTCGTCCTCGGCCTGGTGCACCATCCCGCCGAACCGCTCGAACACATCGCTCAGGTAGTGCGACACGGAGGTGGCCGGTGTGATCGGATACATCGCGCAGATATCCATCCCGGCTGCGATGGCGCCCATTCCCACGGCTTCGTTGCCGTTCATCACGAGCAGCGGCCGGTCCACGGGAGCGGGTGGCACCTCGACACGGAAATCGATCTGCTCGCCCGCCCAGCGGAATCCCAGTTCGACGAGCGAGACGTTCGCCTCGTAGACCGACTCACTCTTCTTCCGGAACGCGTGCGCGATCTGCTCGCGGATGCGCTCCATGTCGCGCCCATAGATGCGGGCCAGGATCCCAAGCGCGAACATGTTCTTCCCCTTGCGGGGGTCGTCCATGAGCGTAAGACACTGCTCCTGCATCGGGACCAGGATGATGCGATAGTCGCCGCCGGAGAGTTCTGCCATCGCCGCGTTCCACTGGACGACGATGGCCGGGTCATCGGAGGTCGCCCACATCTCCTCAACGAGGAGCGTTGCGTCCGGTGCGAGCGCGCCCAACCGGTGCCGGGCGAGCAGTACCTGCTCGTTGAACGCGACCACGAGGTTCGTCTGGTCGCCCCAGTTGGTGATCGGCCCGTCTCCGATCCGGATCCGGTTGCCACTCGCCCCCTCGGGGACCCGGGGGGGTGGCTGGACCTCGGCCGGGATGATCTCGACCGTCCAGACTCCGTTCCCCATCTTTGCGGAGACCGCCGCGAAGATTTGTCCGCACTTCTGGGCGCCTTCGCCAGAGTCGGACACAATCTCTACCGTGTGCTCGCGAACCCGGAGCACGGATGGTGGCGTCCCCACTGGAGTCACCACTGCGGTCGCGGTGGCTTCGGACATGATCACCTCGGACTTCGAATGTTCGCGCCATCGGTGCGGCGCCCGTTCCAGAGCGCCGTGTTTTCGTAGCCTACGATGGGGGCTCTCCGGTCGCCGTCGGCGTAACTCCGCGAGCTCCGTGCGCGAATCCCTGACACCGACCCGTTTCCTGGGGAAGCCGTTACTGTGCTAGATAGAAAATTCTGGTATCAACCAAACAACAGGGATGGGGTTTTGACATGCTCACTCTAATCGGCGTCCCCATCGACTTTATTTTATTCGCGCTCACGCTGCTAGGTATCGCGCTGTTACATCGCCACACGCTCGCCGTTGCGTTGACCGGACTGGCTGCAGTCACTGGCTACAAACTGCTGTTCACCGATTTCAAAACCGGCGCCGGGGTCACGGGGCTACTCCTGCACCTGCAACACGAATGGGTGACGCTCGCCAATCTGTTCTGTCTGCTGATGGGTTTTGCGCTGCTGTCGCGGCACTTCGAGAAAAGCGGTGTGCCGATGGCGCTGCCAAAATATCTGCCGGACGACTGGAAGGGCGGCTTTGTCCTGCTGGTGATGATATTCGTGCTCTCTGCCTTTCTCGATAACATCGCGGCGGCACTGATCGGCGGCGCGATGGCGCACCAGATATTCCGTGGCAAGGTGCATATCGGCTACCTCGCCGGGATCGTCGCCGCTTCCAACGCTGGCGGATCAGGCAGCGTGGTCGGCGACACCACCACCACCATGATGTGGATTGCCGGCATCTCCCCGCTCGCGGTGGTTGATGCCTACGTCGCCGCCAGTGTCGCACTCGTTGTCGTCGCCTACGTTGCCGCTCACCAGCAACATGCCTACTCACCCATCCTGAAGAACGCTCCTGCCGTCACGCTTATCGACTGGGCACGAGTAGGCATTGTCGGCCTGATGCTGTTCGCTGCCATCGCCACCAACATCGTTGTGAACCTTCAGTTTCCTGGAATAGCCCGGCACTTTCCGTTCATCGGTGTTGCCCTTTGGGTAGCCATCTTCTTGAGCGTGCCGCTACGTCGACCGGACTGGGAGATATTGCCTGGAACCGCGAAGGGCACACTCTTTTTACTCGCACTCGTCACCATTGCATCCATGATGCCGGTGGAAGCCTTGCCCGCCGCAACCTGGCAATCAACTTTCGGACTGGGTTTTCTCTCGGCGGTGTTTGACAACATCCCGCTGACCGCGCTGGCGATCAAGCAGGGCGGTTACGACTGGGGCTTTCTCGCTTATGCAGTCGGCTTCGGCGGCTCGATACTGTGGTTTGGTTCATCCGCTGGAGTCGCGCTCTCAAACATGTATCCGGAAGCACGCTCAGCCGGGTTGTGGCTACGGCACGGCTGGCATGTCCCGCTCGCCTATGTCGTCGGCTTCTTCGCCATGCTCTTTATACTCGGCTGGCATCCCGATGCGCCACACTAAACGCCAATAGAATGAGGCAGTGTGAGCCTCGCGCACGCGCCGGACTCGCGATGGCATCAGTTCGGCGCCCAGCGGGGAAACGAAGAGAGGGCACCCTTTTCGGATGCCCTCGGATCGTGTTGCCCTGCTCAGGGAATGGAGGCGGGGAGATTCGAACTCCCGTCTTGCATTGGATCTTCCGCAACGTCTACGCGCGTGTCCTGTCGATTGGTGTTTCCGCATGCTGGCCGACAGGCCGCCCACATGCAGATGAGTCTGCTGTTGTCTCGCCCGCGGACGGCAGACGCGCCGTTGGGCCAGCCCAGATTTGCGTTACTTGAGTGCCGCCCCGGGCGGGCTGCCTCTCAAGCACTGCTACGGTAAGACTAGGTCTTACGCAGCGAGAGCGAAGTTGTTGTTCGCAGTTGGAACGTTCCCGAGGGTTTTACCAGGGACCCGAGGACCTGGGCGCGCAGCTACAGAGCCACCTACACAATCGAAACCAGTCGCCCCCTAACTACACCGGCAGTATAGCTGGTCGGGGGGTGGATTTCAATGCGTTTCGCGCCTTTTGTCAGGCGCCTTTCTCGGACCGGGCGTGCGACCGTCTCAGCCCTGCTCCACCCGATTGCGCCCGCCGCGCTTCGCGGCGTACAGCGCCTTGTCGGCTCGCTCGAACAGCTTGGCGGCGTCCCCGCCACGCGCCTTGTACAGCGCCACGCCGAAGCTGGCGGTCACGCGCACCTCGCCGGCGTGCGTGTTCACGCGCAGCGCCTCGACGCGC
>JANOTV010000175.1:0-3956 GCA_031416495.1 Gemmatimonadota bacterium | reverse complement strand
CTTGTCGTCGATCGCCTTGAAGTCCACGCCCGCGCGCTTTCGGCCGAACGCCACCCGCAGCTTGTTGACCACGAGCGATCGGCAATGCGGGATCGCGATCCCCCGGCCGATGCCGGTGGAGCCGAGGTTCTCACGGCGCTTGAGCATCTTGAACAGCATCCCCTCGTCCTTTTCGGCAAGCTGGAGCAGGGCAATGAGTTCCTTCAGGATGTCGTCCTTCGAGGTGCCCTCGAGGTCGAGCTTGACGGCTTCTTCAGAAAAGAATTCACGGAGTTCCATCCGGCGAAGCTAACCGCGGGTCGAAACGCTGTCAAATGATGATGTTGCAAGAGGTTGGGTGGCCTCATAGCTTTCATTTCCAATGTCTTTCCCTTACCCAGTCGGCGAGAAAAACGCCGTCCCGCTCTTCCTGGCTCCGATGGCCGGAGTCTCGGAATCTCCCTTCCGTCGGCTCTGCCGCGCGTGGGGAGCGGACGTCGTCGTCACCGAGTTCCTCTCCGCCGAGGGTATCCGCCGGGAGAATGAGGCGACCATCGCCAAGCTGCGCTTCGGGGCGGATGAACGCACCATCGGCGTGCAGATCTTCGGCGCCGACCCGCAGGCCATGCAGGAGGCCGCAGCGCTCGTCACGGATCTGTTCCAGCCCGAGTTCATCGACATCAACTTCGGCTGCCCCGTGAAGAAGGTCGTGAAGCGGAATGGCGGCTCGGGGTGTCTGCGCGATCTTGATCTCGTCCAAAAGGTCATCCGCGCCGTCATACGCGGCACGCACCTCCCGGTCACCTGCAAGATCCGCAGCGGCTGGAGCGAGGAGATGCGCGACCCCGTCGCGATCGGCCTGCGGTGCCAAGACGCGGGTGTGAAGGCGATCGCGCTCCACCCGCGCACGCGCACGCAGATGTTCTCGGGCTTCGCGCACTGGGATGAGATCGCGGCACTCAAGGCGGCGCTCGACATCCCGGTGATCGGCAACGGCGACATCAAGACCGCCGAAGACGCGCACCGCATGTGGCTCGAGACCAACTGCGACGGCGTGATGATCGCGCGCGGTTCGTTCGGCCAGCCGTGGATCTTCCAGCAGGCGCGCGCGCTCATCGATGGCACTCCCGTGCCTCCGACGCCGTCAGTCGAAGCGCGCTTCGAGATCGCGCTCGACCATGCGCGCATGGTGCAGTCCTTCGAGCAGGATCTCGTCGGCGCGGCGCTCGAGTTCCGCAAGCACCTGGGCTGGTACGTGAAGGGCCTGCCCAACTCCGCCGACCTGCGCAAGAAGCTCCACGCGGTGAACAGCTTCGGTGAGGTCGAGGGCATCTTCGCCGACTATCTCGCCAGCGCCTGGATGCGCGAAGCCGAGGCGGTGTGAGGCGCGACCGCGTCCGCGCGCTCCTCGCTGAAGTGGCTGGCGGACGACTCGACGTCGCAGCCGCGCTCAGTCAACTCGATGCCGCACCAGTCGACGAACTCGGCTTCGCCACACTCGATCAACATCGCGCGCTGCGACAGGGGTATCCCGAGGTCGTGTTCGGCCAGGGCAAGGAGCCCGCCCAGGTGGTCACCATCTGCGAGCATCTCGCGCGCGGTGGCGATGGGTTCCTCGTGACGCGCGCCTCGGCTGCCCTGCAGGATGCACTCGCGCTTGCCTTTCCCGCCGCCGAGGTGAACGCGCTCGCGCGCACGGTGCTGCTGCGCGCGGATTCTCCGCGCGCGCGCGGCACGCTCACGGTCGCAGTGATCACGGCTGGCACGAGCGATCTGCCAGTGGCCGAAGAGGCATCGGTCACACTCGATGCGACAGGACATCCGGTGCTCCGCATCAACGACGTCGGGGTGGCAGGCATTCATCGTATCCTCGCGCGACGCGAGACGCTCGCGGGCGCCGCTGTGGTGATCGTCGTCGCAGGAATGGACGGCGCGCTGCCGTCCGTCGTCGGCGGACTCGTGCGTGTGCCGGTGATCGCCGTGCCCACGAGCGTCGGCTATGGCGCGGCGTTCGGTGGGATCGCTCCGTTGCTCACCATGCTCAACTCGTGCGCGGCCGGCGTCACCGTCTGCAACATCGACAACGGCTTCGGTGCGGCCGTCGCCGCCTCTCGCATCCTGGACCGTTCCGCCTGAGCGTGATCATGACCGTCGCCGTGAGTGTCGTCGCGCTCACGGCCGCGGCGGCGGCGGGCTGGTATGCCGCACGACGACGTTCGGCACCGCAGCCGGCAGTCGTGGTCCCGAGCGCGCTCCCGCGTCACTCGATCATCACGGCTATCCAGAACACGGAAGATTCCGAAGACGCGCGGCGCGACGACGCGAGCCTCGTCACCAACGTGCTGCGCATGGTGGCCGACCAGCACGGAGCGAGCACCGCGATGTTCTGGCATGTCGGTGACGCCGACACTGAGCAGCCATACGCCATCGCATGGAACAGGGAAGGTCCGCCGACGTCCGCGGGCATCGCAGGCCGCGAGACGGAGCTCATCAGGTGGGCGGCGACCAATCGCGTGATCATGTTCGACCGGCCGGACGGTGCGCCGCAGTTCGTCGCGGCACCCGCAACGGTGGGCGATGCAACGGGTGCGCTCGTGCTGCTCTTCAACGGCGAAGCCTCGGCGTCGCGCGAGATGCTGCGGCACTGGTTGCCACGGCATGGCCGTCGCATCGCGGCGCTTCGGGAGCTGCTGCGCACGCGGGCCGAGAGCGCGAAGATGAACCTGCGCCTGCGCGCGACGTTGCGCGCGGCGATCGAGATGCAGGGAACGAAGGACCCGGCCGAGCTCGAATCATTCTTCGCGCGCGTCTCGCTCGATGTGGCGGGCGCCGAGTGGTCGGTGCTCGTGCGGTGGGACCAGGCGGCCGGCGCCGGCGAACTCCGAGCCGTCTCCGAGGGTGACCTCATCCCGCCGGGCCTCACGCAAGTGCATCGCGACACGCTGCTCGGCGATGTCTGCGTCGATGGCGCTCCGCTGGTCTATGAGGATGCGAGATCGTTCATCGCCGACGGGCGTGCGCTCATCGACGGGGCGCCTGTGCCGCGTCGCACGGGATCGCTGATCCTCGTGCCCGTGCGTCGCGGTGTCGATGAACGTCCGATCGGCGCGATCGCGTGCGGTCATCGCACGCCGGGTGCGATGACGGTGCAGGACGCACGGGACATCCGCGAGCTCGCCATCATCGCGGGCAGCTCGCTGGCGACGGCGTGGGCGGTGGAGGACGCGCGCGCCTCGGCGCGCGTGGATGGACTCACGGGGCTCGCGAACCGCCGGGCGTTCGAGGAACTCTTCGGCAAGGCCGTCGAGTGGACCGACCGGCAGGAAGGTGCGTTGATGGCGCTCGTGATGGCGGACATCGACTTCTTCAAGAAGGTCAACGACACCTACGGCCACGACGCGGGCGATCGTGTGTTGCAGGCCGTGGCGAGCGCGCTCACCAAGGACCGGCGCGCGGTGGACAGCGTCGCCCGGCTCGGTGGCGAGGAGTTCGCGCTCATCCTGCCATCCATCACGGAGCACGGCGCGCGGGAAGTCGCCGAGCGTCTGCGGGCGCGCGTCGAGGCGCTGCGCGTGAACACGCACGCCGGCGAGGTGCGCGTGACCGCCAGCTTCGGCGTGGCGCTGTACAAGGCGCGTGGCGGGGACGCCGCCAAGCTGTTCGAGCGAGCCGACCAGTCGCTGTACGCCGCGAAGCGCGGCGGGCGCAATCGTGTGGAGCAGGGCTGAGACGGTCGCACGCCCGGTCCGAGAAAGGCGCTTGACAAAAGGCGCGAAATGCATTGAAATCCACCCCCCGACCAGCTAGATTACCAGTGTAGTTAGGGGGCGACTGGTTTCGATTGTGTAGGTGGCTCTGTAGCTGCGCGCCCAAGTCCTCGGGTCCCTGGAAAAACCCTCGGGAACGTTCCAACTGCGAACAACAACTTCGCTCTCGCTGCGTAAGACCTAGTCTTACCGTAGCAGTGCTTGAGAGGC
>JANOTV010000174.1:0-6070 GCA_031416495.1 Gemmatimonadota bacterium | reverse complement strand
CTACGCCAGCGCATCCGATCGGGATGCCGCCCGTCGCCGCTTCACGTCCAGAGGAAGTTTATGGCTAAGAAGGTCACCGTCGACCGCAAGGTCTACCCCGGCTACGTGCTGGTGGAGATGGTGGTGGGCGAGGAGACCGTGCACACGATCGGCGCCATTCAGGGCGTCATCAAGTTTGTGGGCAAGGACCGCAACCCGCAGCCGCTGCGTGACGACGAAGTCAATCGACTGCTGGGCATCGCGGTCGAGGAAGAAGTCGCCGCACCGAAGGAGGAGATTCCCTTCCTCGTCGGCCAGGCGGTGGCGATCACGGACGGACCGTTCACGGATTTCAATGGAACGGTTGAGGACGTGATCCCGGATAAGGGCAAGGTGAGGGTTTCGGTGTCGCTGTTCGGGCGACCGACTTCAGTTGAGCTGGATTATCTGCAGTTGAAGGGTCATTGAGAGGTTCGAAGGTGGAAGGTTGAAGGGGCGATGCGGGAGCGGGTGAGTGAGCGGTGCGAAGGTAGTTCACCTTCCCCGGTCCACCGTCCACCTCCCACCTCCCCACGTCGGATACCACGACGACGTTAATCACAAGGTGGGAGTCAGCGCGCTACGCCAGCGCATCCGATCGGGATGCCGCCCGTCGCCGCTTCACGTCCAGAGGAAGTTTATGGCTAAGAAGGTCACCGGTTTCGTCAAGCTGCAGATCCCTGCAGGCAAAGCGACTCCGGCCCCGCCAGTCGGCACCGCGCTCGGTCCGCAGGGGATCAACATCATGGCGTTCTGCAAAGAGTTCAACGCTCGGACGCAGGGCTCTGATTCGATCCTCCCGGTCGAGATCACCATTTTTGCCGACAAGTCCTTCACGTTCATCCTGAAGACGCCGCCCGCGGCGTTCCTCGTGCGCAAAGAGGCAGGGATCGAGAAGGGCTCAGGTCAGCCGAACCGCAACAAGGTCGGCTCGATCAGCAAGGCGCAGGTCCGGAAGATCGCCGAGCTCAAGATGCCCGACCTCAACACCGACTCCATCGAGTCTGCCATGGCGATGATCGCCGGTGCAGCCCGCTCGATGGGTGTGGAGGTCAAGGAATGAAGAAGAACCACGGCAAGAAGTACCGCGCCGCCGCCGCCAAGATCGATGGCGCCGTATCGCACGCGGCCAAGGGTGCGCTCGAGCTGGTGAAGAGCGCCGCCTACGCGAAGTTCGACGAGTCCGTCGAAGTCGCCGTGCGCCTCGGCGTCGATCCCCGTCATGCGGACCAGATCGTCCGCGGCACGGTCGTGCTGCCCGCCGGGACCGGCGCCACGGTCCGCGTCCTCGTCATCGCCGTCGGCGACAAGGCGAAGGAAGCGGAGAGCGCAGGCGCTGATTTCGTCGGCACCGAGTACATCCAGAAGATCAAGGACGGCTGCACCGACATCGACGTCATGATCGCAACGCCGGACCAGATGGTGCAGGTGGGCCAGCTCGGCCGCGTGCTCGGTCCCCGTGGCCTCATGCCGAACCCGAAGGCCGGCACGGTCACGTTCGACGTCGGCCGCGCGGTGAAGGAGACCAAGGCCGGCAAGATCGAGTTCCGCGTCGACAAGGGCGGCAACGTCCAGGCAGCGATCGGCAAGGTCTCGTTCGACCTCGACGCGCTCGAGTCGAACTTCGCGGCCTTCATGGATCAGATCATCCGCTCCAGGCCGTCCGCGGCGAAGGGCGTCTACGTCCGCACCGTCGCGGTGTCCAGCACCATGGGCCCCGGCGTCCGCATCGACACCAACCCGTACCGGTAGCCCACGATGAAGCGATCCGACAAGGACCAGCTCGTCGCCGAGCTCAAGAGCAAGCTCGTGGGCGCCGAAGCGGTCTACTATACCGACTTCACGGGATTGAACGTGAAGCGGATGACGGAACTTCGCCGCCGCCTGCGCAAGGCAGGTGTCGAGTACGTCGTCATCAAGAACACACTCGCGCTGCGCGCGGTGAACGAGGCAGGACTTGCCGGCACGAGGCTTCGCGGCCCGACCGGCGTGGTGGTCACGAAGGACCCGATCACCGCCGCCAAGCTCCTCACGGACTTCGCGAAGGAGAACGACGAGAAGCCCTCGGTCAAGGGCGGCATCTACGAAGGCGCCGCGATCGACCAGGCGATGGTGAAGAAGCTCGCGTCGCTCCCGACGCGCAACGAAGCGCTCTCGATCCTCGTCGGCACGTTCAACAGCGTGCTCATGATGTTCGCGCTCGCGCTGGAAGCGAGGAAGTCGCAGCTCGAAGAAGGCACTGAAATCCCCCAGGCGTCTGCCTGATCACACGCTCCCAGGTCGTCCTGGGGAACACTTTTGGAGAACGGAACAATGGCTACGACTACCCTGAGCAATGGCGAGATCCTCGAAGCGATCGGCAACAAGTCGGTCATCGAACTCACTGAGCTCATCGACGCGTTCAAGACGAAGTTCAACGTGACCATCTCCGCTGTCGCCGCTGGCGGCCCCGCAGGTGGAGCGCCGGCCGCCGCCGCCGAGGAGCAGACGGAATTCGACGTCATCCTCAAGGAAGTGGGCGTGAAGAAGATCCAGGTCATCAAGGTCGTGCGCGAGTTGACGGGCCTCGGTCTGAAGGAAGCCAAGGACCTCGTCGACGGTGCCCCGCAGGTCGTGAAGGCCGGCGTGACGAAGGACGAGTCGGCCGCCATCAAGGCCAAGCTCGAAGCAGAAGGCGCAGTCGCCGAGATCAAGTAAGGGCGAAGGTCCAGCGGGGCGCCCGGGGAGTATCCCGGTGCCCCGAGAGGCTCCTTCCACCCTCACTTGGTCCCGCGCAATGCACCAGAAGTCACACACGCAGTCGCTCCATATCTGACGTTCCTTTCGCCTCGCTCCGGACCGCGCTCTCCTGAAAAAAGAGCGCACTTCGGGGACGAGGCGGTTTTCGCCTGTTCACGGGTGAGCCCCGGGTTGCCATGATCACTCAGATCTCCTTCGGAAAGCTCGAGCACGGCATGCAGATGCCGAACCTGCTCGACATCCAGACGCGCGCTTTCGAATCACTGCTCCAGCTGGACGCCGCGGCGCACGACCGCGAAGACGTCGGCCTCGAACGGGTCTTCAAGGACCTGTTCCCGATCACCGATGTCCACGAGAACTTCTCGCTGGACTTCAAGCGCTACACACTCGGCGATCCGAAATACTCGGTCGAGGAGTGCATCGAGCGCGACATGACCTACTCGGCGCCGCTCAAGGCGACGCTGGTGCTGACCGTGT
The DNA here is from genome assembly GCA_031416495.1 of Gemmatimonadota bacterium. Lineage (GTDB taxonomy): Bacteria > Gemmatimonadota > Gemmatimonadetes > Gemmatimonadales > Gemmatimonadaceae > Pseudogemmatithrix. The sequence continues at coordinate 2,836 of JANOTV010000174.1, read as the reverse complement.
TCGAGGAGAACCCGGTCGACAACAAGAAGCGCCTCAAGAACCAGATCGAGAAGGAGGTCTACCTCGGCGAGCTGCCCCTGCTCACGCCGCTGGGCACCTTCGTGATCAATGGTGCGGAGCGCGTCATCGTCAGCCAACTGCACCGCTCGCCGGGCGTGGTCTTCGAGGAGTCGACGCATCCGAACGGACAGCGCCTGATCTCGTCGCGCATCATCCCGTTCCGTGGTTCATGGGTCGAGTTCACGGTCGACATCCATGATGTCGTCTTCGTGCACATCGACAAGAAGAAGAAGTTCCCCGCGACAGCCCTGCTGCGCGCGTTCGGCTATGGCTCGAACGCCGACATCTACCGCCTGTTCTTCGGCGTTCGTGAGCTCGACCTCACGAAGCGGAAGGAAGGCCGTGACCGCGAGGTCATCGGCGCGATCATCGCCGAGTCCGTCGATCTGCCGGGCGAAGCGACCTCCGAGGACGCCCCGAAGGCCAAGACGAAGAAGGCCCGTGCCGAGCGCGAACGCGCCGAGGCCAGCCTGCTCGTGGGCGAGGGTGACGAGCTCACCGAAGAGGTGTTCAACCGCCTGCGCCGCCAGAAGATCGACAAGATCAAGGTCTTCGCGTCATACCAGGCCGTTGACCTCCGCGACGAGCTCGGCCTGTTCGAGCGTGGCGAGCGCCCCCAGGCGCGCACGCTGGCGCAGGACGTCATGGACCCGGAGACCGGCGAGGTCATCGCCGATGTCGGCCAGACGCTCAACGTCACGCTCGTCAAGCGGCTCCGGAAGGCCGAGGTCGTGAAGGTCTCGTGCTTCGTCGCCTCAGGGCGCGCGGAGTCGATGCTCATCAAGAACACGCTCATCAAGGATCCGACCAAGTCCGAGGACGAAGCACTCAAGCAGATCTATTCGCTGCTCCGTCCGGGCGACGCCCCGAACAAGGAGACCGCGAAGCAGGCGCTCGAGCGGCTGTTCTTCAGCCCCAAGCGCTACGACCTCGGTCGCGTTGGCCGCTACAAGATCAACCAGCGCCTGCACCTCAACACGCCGGCGAACCACACGGTGCTGTCGACCAACGACTTCATCGCGATCATCCGCTACCTCGTGGAACTCCACGAAGGCCGCGGCCATGTGGACGACATCGACCACCTGGGCAACCGCCGCATCCGCTCGGTCGGCGAGCTCATCGCCAACCAGTTCTCCGTCGGCCTCTCGCGCATGGCGCGTCTGGTCAAGGAGCGCATGAGCATCAACCAGGACAGCGAGAAGATCTCGCTCGACGATCTCGTGAACGCGCGCACCGTCTCGGCGGTGATCCAGGCGTTCTTCGGTTCGTCGCAGCTCTCGCAGTTCATGGACCAGACCAACCCGCTCGCGGAACTGACGCACAAGCGCAGGCTCTCGGCCCTCGGACCGGGCGGCCTCACGCGTGAGCGCGCCGGCTTCGAAGTCCGCGACGTGCATTATTCGCAGTACGGCCGCATGTGCCCCATCGAGACGCCGGAAGGCCCGAACATCGGCCTGATCACGTCGCTCGCGTGCTATGCGCGCGTGAACGACCTCGGCTTCATCGAGACGCCGTACCGCATCGTGCGGAACGGCAAGGCGACGAACGAACTCGCGTGGCTCGATGCCAACCGCGAGGAGGACGCCGTCATCGCGCAGGCGAACGCCCGGTTGAATGACGACGGGTCGTTCATCGACGAAATGGTGCTCTGTCGCCAGCAGGCCGACGTGCCGCTGCTCCCCGCCTCGCGCGTGGACTATATGGACGTCGCGCCGGAACAGCTGGTGTCGATCGCCGCTGCGCTCATCCCGTTCCTCGAACACGACGACGCAAACCGCGCGCTCATGGGTTCCAACATGCAGCGCCAGGCCGTGCCGCTCCTCAACCCGCAGACGCCGTACGTGGGCACGGGCCTCGAGGAGAAGGTGGCGGTGGACTCGGGCGCCGTGTTGCTCGCGAAGCGCGATGGCGTGGTGATCCGCGTGACCGCCGACGAGATCATCGTCGATGCGGGCGGCGGTTCCAAGGCCAACCGCAGTGAGAACGCCCCGCTGCAGCGCCTCACGCAGCAGGACCGGTACACGCTCAAGAAGTACCGCCGCACCAACCAGGACACCGCGATCAACCAGCGTCCGCTGGTCAAGCTCGGCGCCAAGGTGAAGAAGGGTGACGTGCTGGCCGATGGCGCAGGCACACAGTTCGGCCAGCTCGCGCTGGGTTCGAACGTGACCGTCGCCTTCATGCCCTGGTACGGCCACAACTTCGAGGACGCCATCGTCCTCTCGGAGCGCCTGGTGAAGGACGACGTGTATTCGTCGATCCACATCCAGGAGCACGAGCTGCACGTGCGCGACACCAAGCGCGGGCAGGAAGAGATCACGCGTGAAATTCCTAACGTTGCCGAAGAGGCACTGACGGATCTCGACGAACGCGGCATCGTCCGCATTGGCGCGCATGTAAAACCGGGCGACATCCTCGTCGGAAAAATCACTCCGAAGGGCGAGACGGAGCTCTCTCCGGAAGAGAAGCTCCTGACCGCGATCTTCGGTGAGAAGGCCAAGGACGTGAAGGATTCCTCGCTCAAGGTTCCGCCGGGAATGGAAGGCGTCGTCATCGACGTCAAGATTTTCTCGCGCGTAGACGACCAGGTGGTCGAGAAAGACCGGGGTGAGCGCATCGGTGAGATCAGGCGCCTCGAGGGCGAGGAGAAAATCCGCGTCAACGACGTACGCGACGCGGAGCTTCAGGATCTGCTCGACGGCCAAACGGTCTCGCTCGCACTCAAGAGTGGCACGGTTGAAGAAGCGATCACGGCTGGCACAAAGCTGACGCCGGC